>JAAUSG010000144.1 GCA_012034055.1 Leptolyngbyaceae cyanobacterium RU_5_1
GTTTATCCTGGTGACGATCGCGATCGCCTTCCTCAGTCTGATTCTGGGTGAACTGGTGCCGAAGCGGTTAGGCCTTCGCCACGCGGAGCGATCGCATTGGCATCTATTCGCCCCATTCGTCTGTTGGGGAAACTAACCGCTCCTATCATCAAGCTGCTCAGCCTCTGCACCAATCTGATTCTGAAACTCATCGGTAGCCCCCTGACAAATGTAGAAGAAACTATCAGCACTGAAGAAATTAAGGCAATGGTGGATGCGGCAAGGTCTGGTGGGTCGGTGGGTGAACAGGAACGCCGCATTATCCACGGCGCGGTGGAACTGAGTAACGTCTCCGCTAGAGCAATCATGGTGCCACGGGTACAAATCCAATCCCTGAAAACCACGACCTCCCTGGAAGAGGCGTACCAACTCGCCACCGAAAATGCTCATACGCGCCTGCCCGTTTGTGAAGAAGACCTCGACCATATCATTGGAGTGCTGCATGTCAAAGATCTGATTCGCCCACTGCCTGAATTGCAAGCAACCCCACCCACCATCCCCGAATTGGTGCGTCCAGTCCACTACATCCCCGAATCCAAGCTTGTTCTCGATTTGCTGGAGGAAATGAAGAAGAATCGCCTGCATCTGGTGATTGTGCGGGATGAATTTGGTGGAACCGCCGGATTAGTGACGCTGGAAGATGTGCTGGAAGAAATCGTGGGCGAAATACGAGATGAGTATGATGTCGAGGAGGAGCGAGAATTTCGCCAGATTGGTGAACACGAGGGCATTTTCAAGATCCGTGCCAGCCTTGCCACCGTAAACAATGAGCTGGACATCGAACTGCCTCGTGATGAAGCAGCAACCCTGGCAGGACTGTTTCTGGAAGATTTACAACGTCCACCCGAACCAGGTGATACCTTGCAAATCGATAACGTTCTCCTCACCGTTCTGGAAGACGGACAGCGCGTTCGAGTTGCCGCTGCCCCAAACTATGAAACTAAAACGATAGTTTAGGGAGAATTGTCACTTTATGCTCCAGAATTGTCCTGAAAAGTTACCGCAGTCTGCCATTTGTAGCTTGTTATAGAAACGGGAGAGCCTGAGAACCCGCAAAACCCATCGCGCTTCAGTCGTGGGAAGTAGCAAGGGTTCTCACGAGGCTTTACAGCCTCAGAGTCTAAAGTATTCAGCAAGGCAAGTACATCTTAACTATTTTATGCTGTATGTGGTAACATAAGAACATGCTGATTCTTGAGTTCAAAGTCTACGGGAAAGCCACACAGTTCAGTGCCATGGATGAGCCATTGAGAACCGCACAGTTCATCCAAAACAAGTGCTTGCGCTATTGGATGGATAACCCAGACGTGTCCAAATATGACCTCAACAAGTATTGCGCTGTACTGGCTAAAGAGTTTCCGTTTGCCAATGAACTTAACAGCATGGCTCGTCAAGCGTCGGCTGAACGGGCTTGGGCTGCAATTTCTCGGTTCTACGAGAACTGTAAAAAGCAGATTCCGGGTAAAAAAGGATTTCCGCAATTCAAGCAGAACGTCCGTTCAGTGGAATACAAAACCACTGGATGGAGGCTGGCTGAAGACAGGAAGTCCATCACCTTTACTGATGGTAAGCAGATTGGGCGGCTAGAACTGAAAGGAACTCGTGACCTCCATTTCTACCCGGTTGACCAGATTAAACGAGTTAGGTTGGTGAAGCGTGCAGATGGCTATTACGCTCAGTTCGCGGTTGCAGTTGAACGCTCCCAATCAGTTGAACCGTCTGGCAAGGCGATTGGCTTGGACGTAGGGCTAAACGATTTCTACGTTACCCACGATGACCACCGAGCAGAAAATCCACGGTTTCTTTGCACAGGGGAGCGGCGGATCAAGCAAGCCCAAAAACGGGTCAGTAGAAAAGTTAAGGGGTCAAGCAATCGTCGCAAGGCGAGAGTGATTCTCGGCAAACGCCACCTCAAGATAAGTAGGCAACGTAAAGACCATGCCGTAAAGCTGGCACGGTGCGTAATCACATCTAACGATGTAGTCGCCTACGAAGACTTGAGGATCAAACATATGGTGCGTAATCACTGGCTTGCCAAATCGATTAACGATGCTTCCTGGTATCAGTTTCGAGTGTGGCTGGAGTACTTTGGCAAAGTGTTTGGCAAAATCACGGTTGCTGTTCCACCTCACTATACAAGCCAGGAATGCTCTAGCTGTGGTGCAATCGTCAAAAAGGGACTGTCCATACGGACGCATATTTGCCAGTGTGGGACGGCTCTCAATCGCGACCATAATGCAACGAGAAACATCCTCAGTCGGGGATTGGCTACGGTGGGGCACACCGGAAGCTACGGTCTTGAACCGGGCAACGCTTGGGGAGAAGACACCGCTACTTAGGTTGGAGCAATCCTGCCTGAGCAAGTGACTTCGTAGAGCCAAAAATCCCACGCGCTTCAGCCGTGGGAGTGTCAATCTGACCATCATTGATGATATCTAAGCACTATTGTTTCCTGTAAAGATTGTCTTCAATTGAGAATAGCCAGGAGATGTACTGAATTATACACTCCTATTGAAGAATTGCTGCTACACCGCCGGATGTTGCCTGCTATGCTGAATTTGAGTGTTGTCCTAACCCATCTGATTTTTCCCCTCTCATTTTGCAGTGCAGTATCCATCTACCTCAAGGTTCTGCATTATGCCAATCACCGATTTCAAAAGTCTTGCGATCGCTGCAGATTCCTTTGGTGCTTATTTCCAACGCTTCAGCGATCGCGTCAGCACCCTCCATTTCAATGACTCTGATGCGTTTAACGCAGAGACGCTTAATCGTTTCAGTCCAGGGATGAACCGTTCAGGTAGCGCCTTGGTGTCATCAACCAATCCGTGGCTGAAAAGCGTTCATGACGGACTCTTGAACGTTTTGAATGGGAACAGTGTTCAAGCCGCGACCGTTCCACTCTCGATCAATAATGTTTCCTTGACAGAAGGGGATAGCGGCACCAGCAGCGCTGTTTTCACTGTGGCGCTGGCGGTTCCTCAAACCCAACCACTGACCGTAAACTATGCGATAGCAGATGGCACCGCGATCGCTGGCTCAGACTACACTGCCACCAGTGGGGTGCTGACCTTTGCGGCTAACGAAACGCGGAAAACGATTACGGTGGCGATCGCGGGAGACACGCTGATCGAACCGGATGAAACCTTCAGCGTTAATCTATCCGTTCCAATGGATGGAGCTGTTCTACAGGTTGCTCAAGGCACTGGAACAATTCTGAGTGATGACCCGACGCTGTTAGTGAATGATGTAGCAATCTCGGAAGGCAACAACGGGGCCAGCAGCCTGGTGTTTACCGTCAATCTCTCAAGCGCAAGTACACAGTCGGTGACTGTGGATTATGCCACAGCCAATGACACCGCAACCGCAGGAGAAGACTATACCGCCACCAATGGCACTCTCACCTTCAATCCCGGTGAGACCAGCCAGACCATCAGCGTCCCCATTTTGGGTGACACCATCGTGGAAAACAACGAAACCTTTGTGGTCAATTTGAGCAATGCCGTTAATGCCGCGATCGCCGACAACCAGGGTATCGGTACCATCCAGAACGACGAGCCGATTACCCTGCCGCCGATTGTGTTGACGCCGCAGGTAAGCGGTTTCAGCAGTCCGGTTCACATTGCGAATGCGGGAGACGGCAGCAACCGTTTGTTTGTGGTGGAGCAGGCTGGGCGAATTCGGATTATCCAGGATGGCATCGTGCTCCCCACCCCGTTCCTCGACATTACCAACATCGTTCGCAGTGGCGGTGAAGAGGGGCTGCTCAGTGTTGCCTTTCCGCCCGATTACGTCAGCAAACGCTACTTCTACGTCTACTACACCGACCAGAATGGCGACAACGTCGTTGCTTGCTATCAACTCACAGCAGACGACAATGTTGCCGAATCGAGCGCTGGACAAATTATTCTGACCATGCCCCACCCCACCTTTAGTAATCACAATGGCGGGCAACTCGCGTTCGGTGCCGACGGCTATCTGTATATCGGTTCAGGGGATGGTGGCGGTGGCGGCGATCCTGACAACAATGCTCAGAATTTGAATTCGCTGTTGGGTAAGATCCTGCGAATCGATACGGAATCACCGGGAACGATCACCTACCGGATTCCGAGCAGCAATCCCTTCAGCGAACCGGGCGACAGCGATCGCACCACCCACCCCGATGACCCCACCGACAGCGATCGCGATGAAATTTGGGCCCTCGGACTGCGCAATCCCTGGCGCTTCTCCTTCGATCGCCAAACCGGTGATCTGTACATCGGCGACGTTGGTCAGGGTGCTCGTGAAGAAGTGGACTTTCAACCCGCTGCTAGTCTGGGCGGCGAGAACTACGGCTGGAAGATTATGGAGGGTTCTGTGCAGTTTAGTTCCGGTGACACCACTGGACTGGTGTTGCCCGTTGCCGAGTATGACCACTCTCAGGGGCGATCGATTACCGGTGGCTTCGTCTATCGCGGCACCGAGGAGCCAACATTGCAGGGAATTTACTTCTACGCCGACTTTACCAATGGAAGAATCTGGGGCTTGCAGCAAACTCAATTTGGTAATCAATCCGGCTGGAAAAGCCAGCTTATCCTTGATTCTCCCTACGGCATCTCCAGCTTTGGACAGGATCAGGCTGGCAACCTGTATGTAGCAGATTACTCCGCTGGTGACATCTACAAAATCACGACCTGATGAGTTCGTGCCGCTGATGATGGGTTGCGTTCCTTAACTAACGTCCGGAACAATAGCTGGAGTCGATGAGAAGTCCGCTCTGTATGCGTAAGCGTCAGAGTTGGGAGTATGTCACCACTATTAGACCTCTTGCATATTAGAAGTCTATCGATTAAGCGAGAACCGCCGCTGACCGGTTTAGATGTCATGCCAGGGATTGCATCCAATTTCATGCAGGTCTTTGCTGCGATCGCGGCCAGGTTTGCTAGAGTGTCAAGGACATCGCCGATTTGGTTTGCAACAAGTCGTATTTGCTCGACTACACCCTAGCCCCTTATCTTCAACAAAGCCTGCCATCATGGTTGCAAAGAACGTCAAAAACCCCAAGCAAACAAACAAGCCCGCCCTCCTGCTCACCCTGGGCACAGCCGTTCTGTTGATTGCTGGCGGGGGTGCTGCTTACTGGTATCTAAGCAAACCCAAAGCCGAACCAGGAGACTTGCCCATTGGTGCAGAAGTCATTCCTCAAGATGCATTGATGGCGATCGCGGTGACAACCGATTCGGGTCAATGGCTACGCCTGCGAGAGTTTGGTACGTCTCAGAGTCAGGTGGCGTTTGACAAAAGTCTGGCCCAGTTGCGCGATCGCGTCCTGACCGCTAACGGATTTGACTATCAGAAAGACATTCAGCCGTGGGTGGGCGAAGAAGTGACCGTCGCGTTCCTCGCCTCCCAAACGCCGTTTGCGCCTCCGACGGCTCCGCCTGGCTCACCAACGCAGCAACCTGTCGTGGTCGTCTTGCCAATCCGAGATGGATTACGGGCAAAACAAATTCTGGAGCAGCCACGGGCACAGGGCGGCAAGTTAGTTGACCGAACCTACAAAGGGTTTCAGATCAAAGAGTCGCAGGGCAGCCCGGCTCAGAATTACTCGGCAACAGTTTTGGACGGCAAGTTTCTGGTGGTCACAACAGATGCTAAAGCAACGGACCGGGCGATCGATACCTACACCGGTGGCCCCACCCTGGCAACGACTCCGGGCTACAACCAGGCCTTGGGACAGGTGAAGGTGGAGCAACCCTTTGGCAAGGTATATGTCAATCTGCCTGCGGCGGCGGCGGTTACCTCTGCCAGCTCCGGTAAGCCAATTTCGCCCCAAAACCTGGCCCAGATTCAGCAGAGCCAGGGATTGGCAGCAACCGTCACGTTGCAGTCTGAGGGAATTCAACTGAAAAGCGTTTCCTGGCTGAAACCCGATAGCCAGCGCAAGTTTGATGTCAAAAACACAGCCAAAATCATGCCCAGTCGCTTGCCAGCCGACACGATCTTGATGGCATCGGGCGGAAATCTGAAGAAGTTTTGGCAGGAATATACGCAAGGAGCGACCGCGAACCCAGTCACGCCAATTAATCCAGAGATGATTCGGGATGGGATCAAGAACACGGTGGGGATGGATTGGGAGCAGGATTTCCTGAGTTGGATGGATGACGAGTTTGCCATTGCCTTGGCAGCCGCTCCCGAAGGGGGTCCTCCCAGCCTGCCATTCAGCTTGCTCTTTTTGGCAAAGGCCAGCGATCGCCGCGCCGCTGAACCCAATCTGCAAAAGCTGGACGAGGCAATGGTGAGTCGCTACAAGTTCAAAGTGGAGCAGACCCAGGTTGCCGGTCAACCCGTGATTACCTGGACGATTCCTCAAAGTGGAGCTGCCATCAACCGGGGCTGGTTAGACGGAGATGTGGCGTTTCTGACGCTGGGGGCACCGATCGCAAACGCACTCGTTCCTAGACCTCCCCAACCCTTGTCAGATAGCGAATCCTTCAAAAAAGCCGTTCCCTTTGAGCTGAATCCTAATAATGGACATTTCTTCATCAACGTAGACCAGGCGATCAACTCTAAAAAGTTCCCGATTCTGCAACTGCCACCGGGGAACCGGGAATTAGTTGCCGCCGTTCGTTCAGTCGGGATCACAGCCGCGATCAGCGATCAACGCAGCAGTCGCTACGATGTGTTTGTTGCCCTGCAAAAGGCTGGCAATCCCAACCCACTGCCTACTCCCACTGTTCCTCCGGTCGCACCGAGTCCTTCGATCTCGCCAGTGCCGTCACCTTAGGCGGATTCTGAGAAAGATTTCTTGCTGTAAATTTCCGGTGACGGAGGGGCGGGTTTTGCCAAAGGTCTCGCTAAGATCCCCAGATTGTCTACCAAACCCGCCCCTACAGAGGCCATCCATCACCAAAAATTTACAGGTGGGAGCTTTTTGATCACTTGACTTTTGCCATATTTTCCTTTCATCCTCTTTGTCTGTGCCTTGGTAAAGCAACGTCGTAGGATAGAAGGGTGAATACATACCATTTAGGCGGCTAATTTGCCTGGGAAGAACACATGGATCTGGTGAAGCTCCAGAATATTTTGGACAATACCTCGTTTGCTGTCCTATTCGTCACAATGTTGCTGTATTGGGTCGGGGCGGTGTTTCCCTGGCTTCCCTACCTGCCGATGCTGGGGACAACGGGGATGGCGATCGCAAACCTCTGTATGGCTGCCCTTTTGGGGGCAAGGTGGCTGGAAGCGGGTTACTTTCCACTCAGCAATTTATATGAGTCACTGTTTTTCCTGGCATGGGGAATCACAACGATGCATTTCCTGGCGGAGCAGATGAGCCGCAGCCGTCTGGTTGGTGTCGTTACGGCTCCAGTGACAATGGGGATTACAGCCTTTGCGGCCCTGTCTCTGCCTGACACCATGCAGGAGTCTGCACCCCTGGTTCCGGCCTTGAAATCGAATTGGTTAATGATGCACGTCAGCGTCATGATGTTGAGCTATGCCACATTAATGGTGGGATCCCTGCTGGCGATCGCCTTCCTGATCGTCACTCGTGGACAAAGCATTGAACTGCGTGGCAGCTCCGTCGGCACTGGTGGCTACCGAGACAAGAGCTATCAACTCCGTCGAGATGGAGAACCAAACGCCTCTGCAGCCAGCGAACCCCTCTCCCCACCGCTTGAAACAGGTAGCACTGCAACCGCTGTTCTCCAACTGGCTCCCCCATCCGCTGCCAATCCGCTGCCCCTTTCCCCCCAGCGCCTCACCCTGGCAGATACTCTCGATAACATCAGCTATCGGATTATTGGACTTGGGTTTCCGCTGCTGACGATTGGCATTATTGCGGGTGCCGTTTGGGCTAACGAGGCTTGGGGATCCTATTGGAGCTGGGATCCCAAGGAAACCTGGGCGTTGATCACCTGGCTGGTCTTTGCTGCCTACCTCCACGCCCGAATTACCAAAGGTTGGCAAGGGCGTCGTCCGGCAATTTTGGCGTCGGCAGGTTTCCTGGTCGTCTGGGTCTGTTACCTGGGCGTTAATCTGCTAGGCAAAGGACTCCATAGCTACGGTTGGTTTTTCTAACATGGACGATTTTCAACCCCTCAACAACGACGAAGTTCTGTTTATTAGCGTGGGCCGTGTCTTAATGGCAAACCCCACGTTTAAGGTTGGCGAATTCCTGGATGCACTGGCGCAGGCGATTAGCGATCGCGAAGACGACTGGGCAGATGAGAACGAAGGCTGGTTCGGAGACGGGCTGGAATGCGAAGCCTTGAGATTCAACGCCCAAGGCTGGCAGCGAGGACGAGTTCGCATTCGTCTGGAGTTTTCCCCCGAAGAGCCAAGAGGAAGACTGCCAGAGCGCCGCTCCACCAACGAAACCCGCCGTTCTGAGCCGTCCAATTCACGATTTGATGACATTTATCGCCTCGATCTGGATCAAGAGTATCGTTCGGGACGCTCCAAACCCGAAACGGATAATGTTTATGGAGACACGGACGACAACTATTAAAAACAGGGACTGGTGTTCCGTCAGGAGAATTTGGCAGGTCGATTCCTCAAAACGAACCTGGATGCGATCGCAGCAGGTATCTTCATTCACCCAGTAGAATCTAGCATCACTGCTAACGTCATTACTATCTGGCAACAGGATGAGGGTTCAGCCACAACTCGGTTTGTAACGCTGTATCCCGATAAATTTCAGAGCGTTGATGGAGCAAAGGAAGAATAGAGGTATGGCAGCAGATGCTTTGTTTCATTGGGTGCTTCTCAAGCAAGACGTTCCAGATTCTCTAGCGAAGAAAGGCGATCGCGCTGTAATTGTAGATTACCTGCCACCCACCCAGCAGCAGCCCGAACCCGGATACGCGCTAGAAATCTTCAAGGCTGGAGAAACGCTGGATGTTGTATTCGTCCCTGTCTCCTGGGTAACCCTTCTGCCCGAAGTTTGGGGACAACCTGAATCGGTACCTACTAGAAGCAATATGAAAACCAGCTAAGGCTCATCCTCACAAGGTGCTTGACGAATACTTTCTTGCTGTAAATTTCCCGTTGACGGTAGGGGCGGGTTTAGCCACAAACTCTGCTTGTGTCCTCAGTTTGACAACAAAACCCGCCCCTACAGCGATCGCCAATCAACAGAAAATTTACGGGTGGCATCTTTTTCCAACTCTTCCAGCAGGAACGCTTCACTGGCAGCAACTCCCGCAAATCTCATGAAATTTGGTTTTAGCTGAATTCGACTGGATGCGTCTGTAACTGGCGAAATGATAATTTCTACCTCTTGACCGCTAAACCTGGATAACCCCTCCAGTTCCAAGGAATCACCCAAAACCGTCTTCCTAATTTTTAGACTCTCCATCAATCGGCATCCCTTACTCTTATTCCATCTCAGTCTATCGCCTCCCCATCCCCCTCATCCCCCTCATCCTCCTCATCTCCCCACTCCCTACTCCCCATTCCCCACCTCCCTCAACCTCGGATTCCGCTGCTCCGCCCAAGCCGTTAACACCCTCGTCAACGCAAGCACCTTGTCATCTTCCCGGCAATTTCTCAGCACTTTCAGTGCCTGTCTCCAATCCCCTAACCTGGCATACGCTACGGCAATTTCTTTCAAAATATCAGAGCTATTTCCCTGCTCAGCCAGTGTGAATGCTTCGTGTAGCAAGTCTTTGGCTTTTGCAGTCTCTTGTAGTTGTCCATATACTCCAGCGATCGCACTCAGCGCCCTAGTTTTGGAATCGGGATCGTCTATTTTCTCAGTCAGCTTGAGCACTTGGTTGAGCAGGTCTTTAGCTTGAACTGGAGGATCGTCTAGCTTAGGAATGACCTCAGCAACTCCTGACAGAAACTGACTCTTTGTACTGGGATTGGTGACATGCTTATCAACTATGCGGAATACTTGCTGCCAATCCCCATCTATGGCAAATGCTACAGCAGCATCGGCAGCTTTGGAGTCTTCTGCCCTTGGCACAAGATTAGCAAGTTCCCAGCGCACCTGTTGAATTTGCCCGTGTGGAGTGTAGTTCAGCCAGCCCAGGAAACCCGTTATCCCGATAACCAGCGCGGACAGAATGCCCAATCCACCATAGAGCCGTTGCCGACTTCTTGTGAGTAGCTGTTCTTTTTGGCGTCGGTTCGCACCCCAGAGCAGGTAGGGTTCCTGCTGCTTCAGCAGCCAAAGTTCGCGCCAGCCGAACAGGTAGCGGGAGTTGCGCTGGTTGCCCAGCCATTCGTTGACGCGGCGATCCAGGAGCTGATTGGCGCGGTTGGCTTGGGACAACTCCTTGCCTGCCAGCCGAATCAGGGCAGGAATCAGGCGTTCGTGGACAGGATTTGTAAATCTACGGGTGAGATGGAGCCGTCTTCCCGGTTGGCCAGTTCGTTCTCGGTCAGTTCGCTGGCAAAGCGCTCATCAAACTGCAAGGCTTCGCTATCGGCAATCACCTTTAAGACCGCCGTGGCTTCGCGGGGGGTGAAGCGTTCCAGGCGAAACACTTCCTGGGGACCGAGGGAGTAGCCCAGCGCGTGTTGCAGCTCCACCAGGCGATCGCTCAAGTCACCCCGAATACACATCAGAATCTTGACCGGCAACGCACTCTGATACCACTCGTTCAAGGCTTGAATGAAGGGTTCCCGGTCTTGCTTGCGCTTCTGGTGAACAAAAAACTGCTCAAACTGGTCAAACAGCAAAATCAACGGTTTACCTGCACCCTCAGCGGCCTGCGTCAAGACTGCCAACAGGTTTGCCTCCCCACCTTCCCCACCTCCCTCTACTCCCCCTACCTCCCTACCTCCCCACCTCCCCTGACTCCCTCCACCTGCTCTGCCAACGCTGCCCGAATCGTGTCAAGCGGAGCGCGATCGCTGAACCGCACATATACGCCGCGATGACTGCAATCTGGCAGGGACAATCTGGGGATCATCCCTGCCTGCAGAAAGGAGGTTTTGCCACAGCCCGACTCGCCCATCAAAATACCAAATCGGAAGTCAGCGCTCGTCACCGCATCCAGGCAAATCTGCACATCCCGGTTGCGCTGTAGTTGGGCAAAGATTTCTGCATCGGCGGCGGTGAAGGGGCGCAATCCTTTGATGGCTTTGCGCTCCTTGGTATCGGCGGCTTTGGCGGCAGCGGGCATCGTGCGGACGGCAACCCCCAGCGCCACTACAAAGACCAGCCCAACCACCAGCCAGAAGCCTGAAGCGTACTGTGGCGGCAGCTCCAGGCTGAACATATCCTTCAAGAATTTGGCGACAATTCCACCCGGTGTCAAAAACAGGATCAGGGCAACGTCAACCAGTAGCAGCAGGGTGAACCAGTTGCGGCTCCGAATCAGTTCGGCAATCCATTTGACAAAGGTGGCGACTTTTTCAGTCGTCTCTTTAATGGCGTCACTGGAGAGGGGTGAGCTGTCGCTCATAGTGGGGGGCGATCGCAGGCGAATCAATCTCTCTATAAAGTGTATCTCGCTGGCGATAGGGGCGTCCAAGCAAGGCGATCGCCCCCTGCAATCCTCTACTGACCTGCAGGTGCCGCCCTGAGCACCCGCCATTGAGGTGATGTGTTCCTCCATCAAGGTGCCACCAATGTCGTTGCAGCCCCAACGCAATGCTTCCGTTGCCCCGGTTAGCCCCAATTTCACCCAGCTCGGTTGGTGATTGGCAATCCAGCGTCCCAGGAACAGTCGTGCTACGGCCGTTAGTAGCAGCGCATCGGCAAGCACGGGTTGATCCCGTCCAACCCGACGGCGTAAAGGTTTGGGGGCTTCTTGACCGACAAAGGGGAGCAGGATGAACTCGGTGATTTGGGCAGGATAGCCATTGTTGAGTGTGGATTGCTGCCGCGATCGCAGTCGTTCCAAATGCCGCATCTGCTGTGCTGGCGTTTCAATATGCCCGGAAAGCATCGTGCTGGTGGTAGGTAAACCGAGTTGATGCGCCGTGCCAATAATCTCCAACCAGGTGGCGGTGTCCAGCTTCTCCGGGCACAGCACCCGCCGCACCTGATCATCCAACACCTCTGCCGCCGTTCCCGGCATTGAGCCAACCCCAGCATCCCGCAATTCAGCAATCACCTCGGCATAGCTCAAGCCATCCTCCCTGGCGATGAACTGCACTTCTTGGGGGGAAAACGCATGCAGATGCAGCTGCGGAAACGGGTCTTTGATGGCGTTGATCAGTTGCACGTAGTAGGGCAATGAGCCGCCGTCTAGCTTGGCTTTGAGGTTCAGTCCGCCCTGCATACAAATTTCCGTTGCGCCCTGTTGCACTGCATCGGTCGCCTTTGCCACGATTTGCTCCACGTCTAACCAGAAGGCTCCCGCTTCTCCGCCATCTCGGCGAAAGGCGCAGAAGCTGCAGTGCTGTTCACAAATATTCGTGAAGTTGATGTTGCGATTGATCACATAGGTGACGGTTTCTCCAACCAGTTGCTGGCGTAGCTGATTTGCTGCATCGCGAATTTGAGCGATCGCACCTGGCGATCGCTGATTCAGCAACACCACCCCTTCCGCTGAGGTCAGGTCCTCGCCAGATAGGGCGCGATCGAGAATAGTTTCAACCGTTGCGGTCATCAGGAATGTTTAATTACAAGTACAAAACCAAGCGTAACCCGTCATCTACCTGATCTTGAAAGTCAGACGGAATGGAACCAACCCGCTCAGTCAAGCGAGTTTTGTCGAGCGTAAAAATTTGCGACATATTAGCAACAGAATCACGAGGCAAACCAGTCTCTACACTACCAATCCTCACGAGGCAGGGAGGCGAACTGCATTTGAGAGAGTACTGGGTCGGCAGGTGAAGGGTGCTTACTGTAGTACTCATTCAGCTGCTCTGTAATCTGTTGACGATTATGAGTAGCAATAAATTTCTTCAAAGCCTGGGTGTACAATTCATTGCGCGATATTCCCAACCGTTTGGCGATCGCTGCGGACTCATAAAACACCGAGTCTGAGATTGAGATCGCAGTTTCCATAGAGTCTCAAGTAGCAGCAGGATGTGAATAGTATAGCTCTGGCTATCAGGTGTCCGGTAAACTCAATACGCCCAGCAACTGGTCTGCATTATTCAGGTCTCCCACAATCCGGCGGATGGGTCGGGGGTAAACCCTGACTAGAGTCGGGGTGGCAGAGACTTGATTCAGTTCAGCCTGATCAGGATGTTGGGAGACATCAATCACCTTCAGAGTGTAGGGCTGATTCAGAACTTCTTCCAGAAGCTGATGCAGTGTTTGCAGCGTGCGCTCCGTTGCCATGCTGTGCCCCGACACAAACAGGCGCAGGACATACCCTTGAGCGTTTGACACGGGGGGGGATGAGATCGGTGCAGCCTGCTCATCTGCAAGTTGGGAAGGTTGGATGGAATAGGTATAGGGCACTGTTTGCTCGTACCGCACAATCAAATTGTGATTCTGCCATAGGGTTGGAAACTGGGCACGATAGGTTGCTAGAACCACTGGATCACAGATTTCCGGTGCTAACGGAGTAGCTTGCCAGATGGCTCCATCGGTTTCAAACACCGCGTTTAGTAATGGCTGATAGCGCAGAACGAGGGGAGACGCTTCAGCAACGTCTTGCAGTTGTTGGGTTTGAGAATTGAGACTGCGATCGAACGTAGCCGAATAGCATGGCACCAGGAAATGGGGAGGTTCCGGTAGTCCCAAAAGATGCTGCAACATGCCGCACAGATGGACATGCCACCGAATTTGCTTGTGGAAATCTACACAGTAGACTAAGTCTCCTCCAGGAGTAAATAGAGCAATCCCCTTAAAGACTTTGAGAGGAGAGGTTGAACTCAGATTCAAAAGCGTTCTCTATTGACACTAAGTAAGCGGACACAATTAGAGGATGTTTGAAAAGTCCTACTGTTGGTAGCAAAGCGTGCGGATCCCCCTAAATCCC
>JAAUSG010000145.1 GCA_012034055.1 Leptolyngbyaceae cyanobacterium RU_5_1
GAGGGTTCAGGAGAACTACAGAATTCGCCCATTTCGGTTCAAAGCCCCTACCATCTCTCTTCCAAGGAAGGATTAAAGGTTTACGATTACAATCCGGAAAAAGCCAAACAACTGCTGAAACAGGCTGGATTTAAATATGATCCTGCGGGTCAACTCCTCGATTCAGAGGGCAACCGAGTCCGCTTCAGTCTGGCAGGAAATTCTGGCAGTCGCATTATTGGGGATCTGACGGGTCAAATTAAACGGAACTTGGCGGCTATCGGTATGCAGGTTGATATCCAAATTATTGACTTCGGCACGTTAGTTGAACGGATGGATAATACCCTGGATGTGGAATGTTTCATCATTGGCTTCACTGGCGGAATTGAGCCAAATTTGGCAGCCAATCTTTGGCAACCAGACGGTTCTTCTCACTTTTTTAACACGAAACCTAAATCAGGACAGGCTCCCATTGAGGGTCGGGAAGTTGCGGACTGGGAAGCCAGAATCGGACAAATTTTCACCCAGGCAGCACGAGAGACAGATGAAACAAAGCGCAAGGCACTGTACGCAGAGATGCAGCAACTTACCCAGGAAAATGTGCCCCTGATTTATCTAATTAACGCACTTGCCCTGTCAGCCGTGCGAAATCGAGTTCAAGGGGTTGACGTCTCTCCTCTGTACTATGAGCAGACATTGTGGAACGTTTATAACCTCAAGGTCGCGGATAGATAATGCGATCGCACGTTCAAAGCCGTTTTGGAATAGCAGCGATCGCCCATCAGACCGTGGCAGAATTGGGAGATACCATTGAGTTTTGTCACGTTTCTAAATCCCATGACTGCACCTGTCCCAAATCTGCCCAGCCAATACGATCCGTTTACTACTGAAGCCAGGTGGCAGCAGTATTGGGAAGAGAACCAAGTCTTCAAAGCGGATCCTAATCATCCCGGAGAACCCTACTGCGTTGTGATTCCGCCGCCCAATGTGACGGGTAGCTTGCACATGGGGCACGCCTTTGAACACGCACTGATTGACGTATTCGTGCGCTATCACCGCATGATTGGGCGCAACACCCTCTGGCTACCCGGAACCGACCATGCCAGCATTGCCGTCAGCACGATTCTGGACAAGGAACTGCGCACTCAAGGGAAAACTCGGTTTGATGTCGGTCGAGAGGCCTACCTGAAACGAGCTTGGGAATGGAAAGAAGAGTCAGGCGATACGATCGTCGGTCAGTTGCGTCGTCTGGGATTATCGGTGGACTGGTCGCGGGAGCGGTTCACGATGGACGAGGGGCTTTCCAAAGCGGTCGTGGAAGCCTTTAACCAGCTCTATGAGGAAAGACTGATTTATCGCGGCAAGTACCTGGTCAACTGGTGTCCAGCCAGCCAATCTGCCGTGTCTGATTTGGAAGTGGACGACCAGGAGGTAAACGGGCACCTGTGGCACTTCCGCTATCCATTGACAGACGGTTCTGGCTCTGTCGAAGTGGCAACCACCCGCCCAGAGACGATGTTGGGTGACACAGCCGTCGCGGTCAACCCGAACGACGATCGCTACCAGTCCCTGATTGGCAAAACCGTCACCCTGCCAATCATGAACCGGCCAATTCCGATCATTGCCGACGAGTATGTGGATGCTTCCTTTGGCACGGGCTGTGTCAAAGTCACTCCTGCCCACGACCCCAACGACTTTGAGATGGGCAAGCGCCACAACCTGCCCATGATCAACATCATGAACAAAGACGGCTCCATGAATGAAAATGCAGGGCCGTTTCAGGGACAGGATCGCTTTGTAGCGCGCAAGAACGTCGTGGCGCGGCTAGAGGAAGAAGGCTTCCTAGTGAAGGTGGAGGATTATAAGCATACGGTGCCCTACAGCGATCGCGGCAAAGTGCCGATCGAACCGCTGCTCTCCACCCAGTGGTTTGTCAAGATTGAACCCCTGGCAAGTCGCGCCCTGGAGTTTCTGGATCAAAAGGATTCTCCAGCCTTCGTGCCCGATCGCTGGACCAAAGTCTACCGCGACTGGCTGGTGCGCCTCAAAGACTGGTGCATTTCGCGTCAGCTCTGGTGGGGACACCAAATTCCGGCCTGGTATCTCGTGGATGAGACAGGCGGCGAAATCACGGACGACACGCCCTTTGTCGTCGCCCGAAACGAGCAAGAGGCAATCAGCAAGGCAGCTGCCCAATACGGAGCCGATGTCCGCCTAGAACAAGACCCCGATGTTTTGGATACCTGGTTCTCCTCCGGACTGTGGCCGTTCTCCACAATGGGCTGGCCCGACGAAACAGTTGATTTGAAGACTTACTATCCCACCACAACGCTCGTCACGGGCTTCGACATCATTTTCTTCTGGGTGGCCCGGATGACCATGATGGCCGGGCACTTCACCGGACAAATGCCCTTCCAAACCGTCTATATTCACGGGCTAGTGCGGGATGAGCAGGGCAAAAAAATGTCCAAATCCGCCAACAACGGCATCGATCCACTGTTGCTGATTAACAAATACGGAACCGATGCACTACGCTACACCCTGGTCAGAGAAGTCGTCGGAGCTGGACAGGATATTAGTCTCAAGTACGATCGCAAAACAGACGAATCCGAGTCCGTACAGGCCTCGCGCAACTTCACCAACAAATTGTGGAATGCCTCGCGATTTGTGTTGATGAACCTGGGGGATTTTAGATTGTCGATTTTGGATTTTGGATTTGCCTCCAATCCAAAATCCAAAATCCAAAATCTAGAATTGGCTGATCGCTGGATTCTTTCCCGCTTTAACCAGGTCACTCAACAAACCCGAAATCACATCGACAACTTTAGTGTAGGAGAAGCCGCCAAAGGCTTGTACGAATTTATTTGGGGTGATTTTTGCGACTGGTATATCGAACTCGTCAAGTCGCGGCTACAAGGAGAGGATGCAGACTCGAAACAAACCGCTCAACAGGTGCTGGTATTTATGCTGGATGGCATCCTGAAACTGCTCCATCCCTTTATGCCGCACATTACCGAAGAAATTTGGCAGACATTGGCTCAACAGGTGTCAGGGGACAGGCAGCAGGGAACAGGAGACAGGGAACAGGGAATAGGGGGAGAGACTAAAATTCAAAATTCAAAATTCAAAATTCAAAATTCAAAACTACCTATCACTCTCGCTCTCCAGCCTTATCCAGAAGCAGACTCAGGATTGATTGATCCGGATCTGGAGCAGCAATTTGATCTGTTGATTGACACGATTCGCACGATTCGTAATCTGCGGGCAGAGGCTGAGATTAAACCGGGTTTGAAAATTCAGGCCATTCTGCAGAGTGAGAGCGATCGCGAACGCCAAATCCTGATCGCTGGACAACCCTACATCCAAAACCTGGCAAAGATTGAACAGTTAACGATTCAAAATCCGCACAACACCCCCCCCAAAGCAGTGCCTTCTGACTCCAAAATGTTTGCGGGAGTCGTAGGCACTGTTCAAGTTCTGGTTCCACTTGCTGGGGTGGTCGATGTGGATGCTTTACGGGCCAAGCTGGAAAAAGATCTGAAGAAAATAAGAGGAGAGATGCAAGCGCTTTCCAGTCGCCTCAGCAACCCCAATTTTGTCAACAAGGCACCCGCTGATGTAGTCGAAGGAGCACAAAGAGCATTGGCAGAAGCCCAAAAGCAGACAGAGATTCTGCAAACTCGACTCAATGGATTGTGAAGAGAGCGTTTTTTGGACTGGAGGTACAGCTCGGTGAGTCTAAAATTTGTTAGACTCACTCCGTCACTTAGAAAGGGTATACTGTCACACGAGTGATAGTTATGAATTGTTAAGAGCTTTGCCAGGGTTTGATGTTTAAATTGTAAAAATCGCTCACTCTGTCTTGTAACCTCGATAAACGAGCGTTATGGTTTTCACTCCGTTAAGGCAGAACGTTAAACGCATGCTGCATCTGGCTCGGGTAGAGAAAAAAGGACTGGCAGGCGAGACAGGGCTACGATTGTTGGCTCGTCAACGGTCCGAATATGTATGGACAGTCCTTTTAGAACCAGATTTTCTTGCCTTTGAAGGAGTGAGTGACTATGGGGAGGGGTTGTTCGTCTTGGCAGAGCTTTCAGAAACACAGGAGATTTTAGAAATCAAAGATGCCAAAGATTGGGTTCTGAGTATTCTCCAAACGTTTCTGGTGAGTGGTATTACTCCAGGCTTTCTCCAACAAGAGTCCGAACGAGCTGAACATTGGCGGCAATCACTAACCTTGCAAAGCCAAGACTTGGATCGGCGTGCTTTAGAGTTGGAAGCTCGGCGGGAGCAGCTTGAGCAACTCGAAGAATCGCTGAAACGCGAGAAAAAGCAAATGGAATCACTTGCGGCTCAGTACAAGGATCAAAGTCAAGAATTGGATCGACGCACTTCGGAATTAGAAGCTCGTCGTGAACAGGTTGAGCAGCTTGAAGCTGCCCTGAAGGTTGAGAGAACACAGTTAGAGGAAACAGCAGCCTCAGTATTAGATGAAGATTAATAGTAGGTGCCAGGGGTCAGGAACGTCTGGTGGGCTTGTCAATTGCTAAGAACACCCCCGGCACCTGGCACCTGACCCCTTCATCAAGGTTGTGGCAATTTTGAAGTTCCATTCATGGTTGATCAATAGGAGAGAGGCGAGGTTGATCGGTGGTCTGTAGATCCGTATCAATTTCAGGCTCATCGGTCAGCAGGAGTTCGCGGATCAGGCGGGCGATCGCCCGTTGTGCCAGACCTCCAGCAATTTTCTGTCCCATCTGATGCATTTCTGGCTTGACGAGCAAGCGTGGGATCAGCGGCAGAATCTGAACGGGATCAAACCCAGGCGTTTCCTGCAAAATTCCCCAGATGCGTTGAATGTGTTCTAACGCCTGCTGGTCAATGGATGAAACAGGTTGGGAATTATTCACAGACAACCCCAAGACTTCTCCCAACGTATGGGTAAAACTCCACCATGCATTGTTGCCCAGGGTATCCAGTCCACGGGCGATCGCATCTGCCAACTGACCGCGAATTAACTCGCCGCGCTCTGAGAACAAATAATCGGATGCCTGCTCCAGGACTCTGCCCAGGTCATAGTCACTGCTGTCACGGGCATTCCGCAGCAGATTCTCTAAGCGATTCCAGCGAAACCCGTTGTCCTTAAACAACAAGTCTCGCAGCGATTCCCGCAGCTCCGGAGCCGAATCGGTGAGCAGGCGCTTGGCAACATAGGGATAGGCTTTGCTGAGTACTTTGAAGTCAGGATCAACGTTAATGGCAATGCCTTCTAGCGTGACGAGCGATCGAATAATCAGCGCGTAGTAAGCAGGCACCCGAAACGGGTACTCGTACATCACCTCTGAGAGTTGATCCGTAATGCTCTTAAAATTCAGTTCAGCGACACTGGCACCCAAAGCAGCATTAAACACCTTCGCCAGCGCCGGAATGATTGGCGTCAGGTCAGTATCCGGTGTGAGAAACTCCAATTTTACATAATCGTTTGCCAGTCCCTCAAAGTCCCGGTTGACCATGTGAACAACTGCTTCAATCAACCCATAGCGCTGGTAGGGCTTGACTTCGCTCATCATACCAAAGTCGAGGTAGGCCAGCTTGCCATCAGGGGTTGCTAGCAGATTGCCGGGATGGGGGTCAGCATGAAAGAAGCCACTTTCTAACAGCTGACGCAAAGAACACTGCACTCCCACCTCAATCAAATACGTTGCATCAACACCTTGCGATCGAATTACTTCTGGCTGAGTCAGCTTGGTGCCGGTGATCCATTCCATCGTCAGCACACGCCGTCCGGTGTACTGCCAATAGATGCAGGGAACGTAGATGTCGGGCAACTTTCCATAGAGTTGAGCGAAGCGCTCCGCATTTCGCCCTTCCTGGGTGTAATCCATCTCCTCAAAGATGCGCGTGGCAAACTCATCCATGATGCCAATCAAATCGCTGCGCACCCGTTTCACGTTTTTCATAATCAAAGCCGCCATTTGCCGCAGGATATACATATCCAGAGCGATGCTTTGCGCCAGACCAGGGCGCTGCACCTTGACCGCAACCACTTCACCAGTTTTCAGTTTGCCTTTGTAGACCTGTCCCAGGGACGCGGCCGCGATCGGCTCTTTCGTCAGTTCTGCATAAATCTCATCGGGTGAATTGCCAAGTTCTTCTTCAATAAATCGGTACGCCAGCTCGTTGTCAAAGGGCGGTAGTTGGTCTTGCAGGCGGGTCAGTTCATCTAAGTAAAGGGGAGGCAGCAAATCTGGACGAGTGGAAAGGGCCTGTCCAACCTTAATAAACGCAGGCCCGAGTTGAGTCAGAATTTCCCGCAATCGAATTGCTCGGCGTCGTTGGGTTTCTTCTTTGACCGGACGGCGACGGTTCCACCACCAGCCCAACCCAAAGGCCATGAATGGCAGGAAAATTTGCAGAACTCGAGACCAGACTTGAAACGGTCGCCGTCGATAGTAAGCGAGGATTACCGCTGCGTTATAGCGCAACCCCTCCGTTTCCGGTATTGGCGGTTGGGCAGGACTCATTGGAGGGCCAACCCCGGGTAGACGCTCACTTTCAACCGTAAGTGCAGGCGTTGCCAAAACATCCTGGTCTGGCTCATGTCTCCAATCAGCAGAGTGGGTAGTTGCTGGCTCCAATTGAGGTGGGGTAGCCGTAAACGTTGCAGTTTTGGAGTTCATGAATATCCGTCAGGTTAGGAGGTGCGATGTCGTAAAGTATTGTAACAAGTTAAGGTCAAGGATTACTGCTGTCGGGAGACACAGAATTTTCGATCTATGTTGTGTGAAGGCGACTAACGTCCCTATAACCCATATCTTGTGCTCAACAGTTACACCCTACACCCTACCTTACTTGTAGATGCCCCATCTTCAGGAGAGGTTTACCGTAGTTCGTAGGAGAGGGTTTCCGTAAGGGGCGTCGCAAATCTAAAATCCTTTCATCCTTCAGGGTCGATACCATGAGGTAGGATTCTGTCATAGTTTTGCTGTTCAGTACGCCCGATCGCGATCGCTGTCAATGGTTTGGTAGGATTCATGCTGCTCTCTCTGCGGATCGAAAACTTTGCCTTAATTGACCGCCTTGAGCTTGGGTTAGGGGCAGGACTCACTGTTTTGACGGGTGAAACCGGAGCGGGAAAGTCCATCATTCTAGATGCGATCGACGCGGCACTGGGCGAGAAGGTGACGGGTCGAGCTGTTCGGGCTGGGGCGGCGCGAGCCTTGGTGGAAGCGACGTTTGAGTTGGATCCCGTCCTGAAATCCTGGTTGATTGAGCAACAAATTGAGCCGATTGAGGACTCCCTGATCTGCAGTCGAGAAATTATTGCCAGTGGTGGCAGCCAGCGCAATCGATCGCGCGTCAACGGCGTGCTGGTGAATAAGCAGCAAATGGAGCACCTGCGCGATCGCCTGGTCGAAATTACGGCTCAAGGACAGACCGTACAAATTGGCCAGCCTGCCCTGCAACGGGAATGGCTGGACTGCTACGGCGGAGAAGCCTTACTGCAACAGCGTCATCACGTATCCCTAGCCTTTACCGCTCATCACAAGGCAGCTCAGGCACTTGAACATCGCCGTCGAGCAGAGCAAGAGCGCTTGCAGCAATTGGATTTGTTTGACTATCAACTCAAAGAACTCAATACCGCGAATCTCAACGATCCCGATGAGCTTGACCAGTTAGAGCAGGAAGCCAAACGACTGGGGCACAGTGTTGAACTTCAGCAACAGAGCTACCTGGTGTATCAAGCTCTCTATCAAAGCGACAGCGATACTGAGGCCTGTGCCGATTTGCTGGGCAAAGCCGAGCATCTTTTGCAAAACATGGTGGAGTACGACGCTGAACTGCAGCCCATTCTGGAGCTGGTCAGTGCCGCGTTCGCTCAAGTTGAGGAGGCTGGACGAGAAATCAACGCCTACGGAGAGAGTATTGAAGCCGATCCGCAACGGTTACAAGAGGTCCACGATCGCATCGCTGAATTGAAACAGGTGTGCCGTAAGTACGGTTCCACGCTGGCAGAGGCGATCGCCCTCCGCGATCGTCTGCAGACTGATCTCCTGGAACTCACGGGTGGCGGACAATCCCTGGAAGAACTGGAAAAAGCGGTTCAAGATAGTCAAATTGCGTTAACGCAAGCCTGTACCCAACTCAGTCAACTTCGGCAAACGGCTGCCAAAGACCTGGAAACCCGCCTGGTGGACGAACTAAAACCACTGGCCATGGAAAAGGTGAAGTTTCAAGTCAAAATCTCTGGCTGCCAACCCTCAGCTTTGGGAGCTGACCAGATCAGCTTTCTGTTCAGCCCCAATCCCGGCGAACCTCTGCAGCCGCTCACAGAGATTGCCTCCGGGGGTGAAATGAGCCGCTTTTTACTGGCGCTGCAAGCCAGTTTCTCGCAGGTTGATCCCGTGGGTACATTGGTATTCGATGAAATCGATGTTGGCGTATCTGGGCGGGTGAGTCAGGCGATCGCCGAAAAACTCTACCAGCTCAGTCAACATCATCAGGTTCTCTGCGTCACCCACCAGCCGATCGTGGCAGCCATGGCAGACCATCACTTCCAGGTCAGTAAACAGATCATCGATTTGAGCCATGAGCCAATGAATGGCAACGGCACCGGGCAGAAAGGGGGCAAGGGGAGCAGAGGAAGCAGAAAAAAAGAAGACACAGGGACACGGAGACACGGAGACACAGGGAATGAAGCTGAGGAAATCACCGCGTCTCCGCGTCTCCCTCTCTCCGCGTCCTCTTCCTCCGCGTCCATCCCAACTCCCAACTCCCAACTCCCAACCCCCAATGACGTCCGCACCGTTGTCCGTGTCACTCCCCTGAGCAGTGAGCAACGTAAGCAGGAGCTTGCCCAATTAGCAGGAGGACAATCGACTCAATCTGCACCAGGCTCTTCCGATCCGGCGGCATACGTGTTTGCAGAGTCGCTGTTAAATCAGGCAGTCCATCTCCGGCAAATGCTATCTATGCATCCGTCCATTAGTGCTCAACCAATTTTGGAAACACCGACTAAGGCAAAACCCACTCGCTCTAGAGCTGCAAAAAAACCTTAGCCGTGATATAGCTGCAAAGTGTGAGGTCTACAACGTAAATCTTTGCGACGATGAAGGACAAAAATGCAAAAGAATTTAACCCACTGTAGGGTTTCACCCTACGTAATGGGGAATGCTGACAAATAATTGGTAGGAGGAAGCACATATCTTTCAAGACATAATGCCAGAATCATAGAGTACGTGTGGTGGGTACTTTTTGGTGATAGATAATTGCATCAACAGAGTTCAATCAATACCTGGTTGCATTACCTCGCAGACACTTCAGCAGGACTTACACATTTTGACTAAAACCTCACAGTTTTAAGCCCCTATGCTGGTCATGATGGTTGATTCTTGGTTGAAAACTCCGAGGTTTGCGTAAGTCCTGTTCAGGTTCTTTTAGGCGAATTCTCTAACGTTTAGTCTCCGTAACTATCTATGACTACCTCATCGCAGCATCTGCCTGAGCGAAACCAGAGAGATATCGTCATCGACGTTCTCCATACCAATGTGGGGGTGGCAGCTATTCAAGACGAAGGGGTTGAGACGTCTCAACCCCAATTTGCCACTAAGGCTGAGCCTCTTCCCTTGAGTGTTTCAAGTACTCCATCCAACGGAGGCGCGCTGGTAGCTTCTGAAGGAAGTTTTTCTAGCTTTCTGGCACCCCTTAAAAAAGACACCTTCAAAGAAGTTGTTACAGATGTTGAGCAGAAGCTAAGGATTGTCAACCAAACCCTGTCAATGTTGGATAACTTGATGGATGCACGCGGGTTTGACGCAATTCTGGATGAGATGCTGCGATCGATTACCTTGAAGACAGGCGAATTGCTGAACGCCGATCGCTCCACTATCTACCTTCTAGATGAAGACAAGCACGAACTGTGGTCTATCCTGGCTAAGGATGAGAAGAGTGGCAATAATCTGGAACTTCGGATTCCTGTGAGTGAAGGAATTGCGGGGGAGGTTGCCACTAAGCGGGAACGGGTCAACATTCTTTACGACTTCTACGACGACCCGCGATCGGAGGCTGCCAAGCAGTTTGATAAAAAGAATAATTATCGGACGTATACAATGCTGGCCATGCCGCTTCTGAATGAGGATGGCGAACTGGTCGCGGTGGTTCAACTGTTGAACAAATTAAAGCTGAACCCTGACTCCAACGCACCGTTGGAGAATAAGATTGACCTGAATGGATTTACACAGGAGGATGAGCGGGTCTTTGAAGAGTTTGCTCCCTCGATTCGGTTAATTATTGAGTCTTCGCGATCGTTCTATAAAGCCACTCAGCAGCAGCGTGCAGCATCGGCACTGATGAAGGCAACCCAGTCCCTCAGTCAGAGCAGTCTGGATCTGGAGGATACGTTGAAGCGGGTAATGGAGGAGGCGAAGGAGTTGATGCAGGCCGATCGCAGCACCTTGTGGCTGTTGGATCGCGATCGCAAACAGCTTTGGACTAAGATCCCGATTAATGGGGTTGTGCAACAGCTAGAAATTGGGATGCACGAAGGCTTTGCCGGTGAGGTCGTCAAAACGCGCGAACCACTCCTGATTTCCTTCGACTTATATAACAACCCCGATTCTGAAACGGCGAAAAAAACAGATCAAAAGACAGGCTACCGCACCTGCAGTATGCTGTGTATGCCTGTGTTCAACGCTGATGGAGAATTAATTGCCGTCACGCAATTGGTGAACAAAAAGCGGCAGGGGGATTACCCTGCCTACGACCCGGTCAATTATCCCGAAGCACCCGAATGCTGGAAAGCTAGCTTTAACCGGAGTGATCAGGAATTCATGCAAGCGTTTAATATTCAGGCAGGTGTAGCGCTGCAGAACGCCAAGTTGTTTGAGACCGTGCGCCAGCAGGAGCAACTGCAGCGAGACATTCTGAGATCGCTGACCAACGGCGTCATCTCCACCGACAAGAACGGTCACATCATTGCCGCGAACGAAAGCGCCAGAGAACTCTTGGGACTTGGTGAGTTTGACCCTCTAGAAGGCAAGTCGGCGCGTGAGCTAATCCAACTGGAGAAGGGTGATTTTCCAAGATGGTTTGATCTAGCACTACAGGCAAAAGATGATAAGAGCCGCCAGCAGTATTATCCCGATCAAACGCTGCAGTCGGTAAAGGGCGAAGAGCAGCGCAGTGTCAACATTTCCATCAACACGATCGCCGATGCCAATGAGCGCACCAAAGTCTCGGGAGCGCTAGTCGTGATGGACGACATCAGCGATGAAAAGCGGCTGAAAAGCACGATGTACCGCTATATGACCCAGGAATTGGCGGAACAGCTATTGGAAAATCCTGATGCCGCGAAAATGGGCGGCGATCGCAAAGAAGTCTCTGTTCTCTTCTCCGATATCCGCAGTTACACCGCAATTACCGAAAGCCTTACCGCTGAAGAAGTGGTAGTCATGCTCAATGAATACTTTGAGCAGATGGTGGACGCTGTCTTTCTCCACAAAGGCACCCTGGATAAATACATTGGCGACGCCATCATGGCCGTGTTTGGTTCTCCCTTGCCGTTAGATAACCATGAATGGATGGCAGTTCAGACGGCACTGGAGATGCGTCGTCGTTTAATAGAATTCAACGCCAAACGAGTTGCCAGCAATCAAGAACCAATCAAAATCGGCGTCGGCATCAACTCTGATACGGTGATTAGCGGCAACATCGGCTCCAGTAAGCGCATGGAGTTTACGGCGATCGGGGATGGGGTCAATCTGGGTTCTCGTTTGGAAAGTGCCAGCAAACTGTATGGCACCGATATCATCATTAGCGAAACCACCTACCGCCCTTGCGCCGAACAAATTCAAGTGCGAGAACTGGACTATATCAAGGTCAAAGGAAAGACTAAACCTGTCGCAATTTACGAACTAGTGGGGCTACCTTCTGAGCCAATTTCTGAGCAGAAAGAGCGCACCATTGAGCTATATCAAAAGGGACGTGAACTATACCTCAAGCGTCAGTTCAGGCACGCCTGGATGGAGTTTTCTACCATTGTGGATGAAATTGATAATCAAGATAAATCAGCCCAGCTCCATATGGATCGCTGTGATTACTACATCAAACATCCACCTGCAGACAATTGGGATGGCTCCTGGACAATGACTGAAAAATAGGCTGAGAGCGTCATTAGTCATTGGTTATTGGTCATTTGCAAAGGATAAGTGACTGATGACCGCCTAAGCTTAAACGTGGGACTGAAGAGAGTAAATAATTAAGTCGAGGTAGGGGCGAATCAGGTTGGCGTCTGGGGCGGAAAAGTTGGCCGCGATCGCGTCCTGCAAATGGCGGTACGCTACACCGCAGTGGGAGTTCCGCTTGTATGCCAGCAAGATAGTGTCCAGCCAAACCATCATGTGCTCTTTGAAAAAACTCTCGTCATCTCGCAAAACAGACAGCGCAATGTAGCGTAACACCTCTGTCATGTCGTACTTGCAGCGTGCTCCATGTTGCCGAATGACATCTGGATAGTCCTGAGCAAGTTTACGAAGGGCTAGCAAAACCAACTTCTCACCATGCTCATGGAGTTTCTGGTAAGTATCTAGACGAGCAGCATAGCTCTGAACATACTGCTCTAAAGATAAAGCTCCTGAGCGCCCAAATAGCAACCATCGGCTTCCAGGATATGTTTATTGAGGGTATGGTTAAGAGTACGCATCAGTAATCAAATGTTCTCGCTATTTCCCATACTGCATGTAGAGAAAAAGTTGTGAACAAATCGAAGAAATTCTCAACGGAACGAAGCAATTCTTTACAAAGCAGGACTCTGAAACCTATTTGAAGCAGAGAGTTCTATCCTGTTGCGAACACAGACAAGCGAAGCACGCGCTAAGTTGAAGATGGAAGGATAACGTAAGTGAATGCAGGGCAAGGGGTGGGACGTGATTAGTCAAATCTGGAGCAAGGTAGGCAAGCTGCTGGGTGGACTCTTACTTGTAGGGGGTGGCACTGTTTCAGCCGGTATTTTGGTTGGCATTGGGGTTGGGCATCCAGGTGGAGCCTTGCTGACGGTGCTATTGACGTTGATGGTGTTTTTTGGACTCGCTCCGGCCTCGCTGGGTGGCTTGTTACTCTACACAGGCTTCAAAGCAGAACATCATGCCCTGCGCGATCGCTTCTTTCAGCTTTTGCAAGCAAACCGGGGCCGCCTCTCCCTGCTCGATTTTGTGGCAGTGACTCGCTTGGAACCCGCGATCGCCCGTCGCCATCTCGACATCTGGGCAAAGGAATTCTTCGCCGACTTTGAAGTCACGGATAGCGGTGAAATTTATTATGTTTACGGCAGTCCCCCTGCCACCCGAAAATCAGCGTCTCCAGATCATTGGGCAAGCGGTTCGTGAGGTGTTGAGAGCACTTTGAATGTCCGCTTACGAGACGATCTACAACATTGTGCGTCAAATTCCCTATGGGCAAGTAGCAACCTATGGACAGGTGGCGGATCTGGCAAATCTGCCTGGTCGAGCACGATTTGTTGGCTATGCGCTCTATCGGGTTGCGCCTGATTCGGATATTCCTTGGCACCGGGTGATTAATGCAAAGGGAGAGATTTCGGAGTCGCCGGTGCGGTATGGGTCAGATTATTTGCAGCGATCGCTGCTCGAAGCTGAAGGCATCCAGTTGAGTCCTCAAGGCAAGATCAGCTTACGCAAGTACCGGTGGCGATCGGAATTGAAGGGATGAGGGGGTGAGGGGATGAAGGGATGAAGGGATGAGGGGATGAGGGAGTGAGGAGCGCAAAGAATTCCTACTATTCCCACACGTTCTGAGAGGATGTTTGAAAAGGTATGGTCTGTGATGTTAAGCACTGAGTGATCCCCCCTAGCCCCCCTTAATAAGGGGGGAAATCGGCTCAAAGTCCCCCTTATTAAGGGGGATTTAGGGGGAT
>JAAUSG010000146.1 GCA_012034055.1 Leptolyngbyaceae cyanobacterium RU_5_1
AATCCCCCTTAATAAGGGGGACTTCCGGAGAGTTCCCCCCTTTTTAAGGGGGGGTAGGGGGGATCAAAGCCATTTCTCCGACAAGCTCCTAGCAATCTACTGAGTGCAACGTGTCTACCACTTTTTATAAGGCAAGAATTTGCCGTTCATGATCACTTTGACGCGATCGCCCTTTGGATCTTCGACTTTCTCTATGTCTAACGTGAAATCGATCGCGCTCATAATTCCATCGCCAAACTTCTCCTGAATCACATCCTTGATCGGCATTCCATACACCTGCATGATTTCGTAGAACCGGTACACCAATGGATCAGTCGGCACTACGGGACCTAAACCTTTCGTGGGATACGCCGTCAACTCTGCAACCAAATCTTGACCCAAATCCAATGCATGAAGAATTTTGCTGGCTTCGTCCTCGGATACTGCTGCCTGTCGATAAAAGACTGCAGCAATAAACACTTCATCGCAGCCAACCACCGTTTCCAGATCAGCAAAGCTCAACCCCTTGGCTTTCTTAGCCGTCAGCAGAGTTTGGGTAATTTCGGGTATTTCAACGCTAGACATAAAATGAACTCCTTGAGAGGTAAGAGGTGTCAGGTGTCATTTGATGTGTGTTGAGTGCCAGCCGCGATCGCGATTTTACTTCATTCTCAGCAAATATTCAGGTTATCTATCCAAAATGAGTAATGTCCCATCGTAGTGACTCTTGAGTTGTTAATCATGGCGGCTAACGTCGCTGATCATCACTTTCGTAAAAAAGTAATCTCCTGATTGCGAACATATGCTGAAATGCATCAATTCTAGAAAAATGATTCCTGGACAACTTTACTTGTGGATTGCTGTCATTTTGTTTGCAGCATCAAACTCAGTTGTGAGAAAACTCACAGATATTGGTGCTCAGCAGTTGATCGCCGGAAGAAATCCAATTTCGTTGTGTAATGTATTGTTCGTTAGCAACCTATGTGCGTTACTGGTACTGATTCCAAGATTTTACAGACAATTGCATGTCAGAGTTCTGCGGCAAATTTCTCGAAATGAATGGATAACACTGGTGGTGGTTGCAATCTTGTCAGGAGCGTTGGCTCCGGCGTTGATCTTTACAGCACTTGCCGAAACGATGGTGAGTAATGTGATCATTGTCGGACGAGTCGAGCCACCGCTCATTCTGGCGCTATCGGTCTGGTTACTGCACGATCGCCTGAATCGGTTAGAAATCATTGGTCCGGGTGTCTCATTAGTGGGTGTTATTTTGACGATCGCGCTCCAACATCCTGAGACCAGTGCTTTTCAGATGGGGATGATCTCCCTGGGCAAAGGCGAGGTTTTGACATTGTTCGGCGTGTCTGCAGCCGCGATCGCCACGGTTATTAGCAAAGCCAGGCTGGGTCAGATTCCGTTAGGTCTGTACACAATCGTTCGGATGCTGATTGGAACGATCGTGTTTTTTGTGCTGGCAATTCTGCTCTATGGCAGTGAGCACTTTGTCGATGCCTTTTCTCCGTTCCTCTGGCAATGGATGCTGGTCTATGGGATTGTGATTGTGGCGATCGGTCAATTGTGCTGGTTTAAGGGATTGAGAGCCTCAACGACCTCTGAAGCATCTTTGGTCAATTCGTTTAGCCCCGTTGCTGGGATTCTAGCTGCCTACTTGATTTTGGGTGAGCAATTGACGATCGCGCATTACCTCGGCGGTGCTGTGATTCTGGTTGGCTTGCTGATCAGTCAAATTGGCATTCGGAATCGGTCTGCTGTACGAGTTACCGAGCCAAGTGCTGTTCAACAGATGGAAGCAGAGGTTGGCTTTAAAGGAATTTAGAATCTCACCTGCTGACTCCTGACTCCTGACTCCTGGCTCCTGAATTCCTTCCTGGCGTTGCGATCCCACTTTAAATTGGTAGCCGTTTGATTGAAGGCGTTTCCCAACGCTTTGTAAGTTTTGCGGTGTTGCACGCACAATGTAAAGATCTTTAACATTGTAAGAGACTATTCGATGCACTATGCAGGTTCTCTCACTATGGCTACATTAGACGATCGCAAAAAGCGGGTTATGGAGCACTTGGCACGCAGCACTGGGGATTTCATCAAACGCCCCACACTGAGCACCAATAGTGACCGCAAGCAGCAAATTATGACTCATGTTCGGTTAACAAAAGGGTAAGCCGCACCGCAAACGCCGACCCAAATCCCCCCCAGGGGCTTTAATCAACTTGCAACTCCGTTCCTAATGTTCAAGGAGCGGAGTTTTTCTATTCGGTAATCTCGACAAACTCTGTAGTGCATAAATTACGGATTTCTCGCGTAAAAGATGAAGTAAGCCTTGATAGGAGCTGCAGAAGTTTGGCTAAAGATTTACATAAATCTAATTTTCCGAGTCTTTAAAGTTCGGATAAGCTAGTCTAACGACTTCAACCTGAGATTTCGTTGCAAAAGTTTACAAAAAATGTCAAATTTATTAGAAACAACACCATTTTTTCAAGGAGGAGCAGTGAATGCCCGATTGATCCAGTTTTTGCGGGAGGAGTTGTCCATTCCTGAGACCGCGATCGCGATCGCCCTACGCCATCAGGAATCTGCCTCCAACGTGCTGCCCATGATCCTGTGGCAGTACGGACTCATTACATTGGAAGATTTAGATCGAATCTTTGACTGGATGGAAACCGCGTAAGGATAGAATTTTGGATTGCAGATTTTAGATTGCAGATTTTAGAGTTAGGACTTACGTATTTTGCCCAAAACCTCGGAGGTTTAAGTCACTCCGTTGGTCAGATGCTTGATTCTGGGTTAAAACCTCCGAGGTTTGCGTAAGTCCTAAGAGTTTGAAAGTCTTAACCCGTAAGGCTACAGGCACTACAGTGGCTTCTAGCGCAGTTGGGGGGACTTGTACAGTCGAGTTGGAGGAGGGGGAGGGCCAATATGCTGGATAGTATTCATTTTTGGTTTAACTCCCGAATCCGGCGAGATAGCAGTCGAATAATATTTACTGCAATTCCTGGGGTTTCTTCGATCGCCTCATAGAGCTGCTGCTGGGTCAATACGAGACAGTCTGAGGGAACCATTGTGGTGACTGAGGCAGATCGAGGTTCGGCGTCAAACAAGGACATCTCGCCGAAGCAGGCTCCCTGCTCAAGCTGGACAAGCTCCTGTTCATCAATGTGAACCCGCACTCTACCGGATGCGATGATGTAGAGCGATCGCCCCTCCTGTCCCTTGGTAAAAATGGTGTGATGGCTTGGGAAGGCCAACTCGTCCATAACGGACGCTAATCTCACCAAAAACTCATCCCGCAGTTCTTTGAAAATTGGGACTTCGCGAATAAACAGTAACCGTTCAAAGCTAGAAAGCATAGCGGCATTATGAGTATTTCGGGCACCCGCCCAACCCCAATCAAAGGGCAGCCGTCATCACAACCGTCATTATCGCCAGAATTCCCAAAATTACGAGAAAAACATTCTAAACCGTTACTAAATTGTTTCAAATCCGGGCTGATTGATTCACTACACGATCGCTGAGAGGTAGGTTCCAGGTGTGGTGTCAGAACCGGACATTTCGCTGACCCCTAATACCTGACGCCCCAATACCTGTTCCATCGAGGTTTTGGTTTAATCATGCCCACCTACTGATTTGCTGCTCCAAGTCTTTCATCATCTTCTGCACCTGAGCTGTAACTAGTTGGTCTGGATCGTTGCGCAGCATCGGCAACAGTTTTTGCATGGCTCGTGGAGATGCCATCCACAGGTATGACAGCACAGCTTCACGGACAAACCCTTTAGGATGGCGCAAACCGGCGATCGTGTGTTCGGCCGTTAAACTCCAACGCGCCCGCTGGGCCAGATGGAAGCAGCAGGCAATCGTCCAGTCAGAGAGGAAACGCCGCCGTTCCAGCAGGTGACGCAGGCGATCGCTGGGTCGGAGCGGCTGGTAGCTCATGATCTCCGACAGTCCCCTCAGCTTTTCCAACTCAGAGTGCCGGTCTAATACTATGAGTAGTGCCCGTTTACTGGGGATGTCTAGCGTGTTGTCTAAGATCTCCAATCCCCGCGCCATATTGCTGTGTGAACCCGACTGCAAATTAAACGCGGCCGCTTTCACGGCTCCAATTGGATACAGAAACTGCATCAACATAAACATTCGCCCCTGAGCATCTGTTTGCATCGATTGCAAGGCTTGTTGCAGCAACTCGGCTTCTTTCAGTTGCACCTGGTCGGGCGATAGATCCAGCAAGGCTGCATACATCTGGCCAATGAACTCCAGTTCTTGTCCAATCAGATGTTCTACCCCGCGCCGTCCGATGCGATCGAGTACGCTTTCAATTCCCGCCTCATTCGGTATTTCCAATAAAATCCGGAGCACGTTGCGCCGATCCATTCCCCAAGCATCTTGCAGATGAGAAATCAAAGCGTCCTGCGCCGCGATCGTCCCAATCATACCGATCGCCTGCCAGGCATAAAGTCTGACCGCATCTGGTTGCTGAACATCGTCCGCCAGTTGAACGAGCATCGGGACGGCTTCATTCTCCAACCGAACCAGGGCGTTCATAGCCGCTTCGCGAGTCGATTTGTACTGCAGTCCGCGTAGCAAAGACGGGTAAAACTCCTCTAGATGGGTTGCTGCGATCGCTCCAAAATTGCCCGCCGCACCCGCAACGACTCATCCTGAAGCAGATTGGGAATATAAATCCGCAACGCCTGCAAATATTCAGCTTCGCCCAACGCTCGACAGCCCATCACCCGCTCCCGTTCCTGCTTGTGCGTCAACATCCGTCGCAGGGTGTTCGTTGCCTCTGCTTTTTGAGTTGGGTTCCCCCGTCGCATCATCAGCGAAGCCGCCGTTCCCCGCACTACTGCATCTACCTCCGATTGCAGATACGGGCGCAGTTGCCGAATATCGGGTGCCTCCTCCGTCAACCAAACAAATCGCAAGGCCACTGCCAACACGTCCGGTGGAGGGGATTCCTCAATCAAGGCTTTGACGTGACCCATATACGCCGGGTTGGGGTGCAGCAACATTGCCTCCAGGCTTCTATGCTGTAGCTTGGGCGAAAAGCTGGACAGATGAGTGGCTAAAACCTCACCGGCACTCTTCGGGTCAACCTTACTCAGCAAATCAATGCAGGATTCCTTACGCTCCTCAGGTCCCGGTCTGTCTAAGGTCTCCACCACCCATCGCTTCAGCTCCAGTGCATCCACATCTCGACCCAGTTGCCCCCGCTCGGCGCTAATCACCAGCAAATCCACATACTTGGTGCGTAAGAACCAGATGGCAAGCACCCAAATCAGCGCCAGAACCACAATTACTGGCGAGAGCCATCCTAGCTCACGCGGTTTGAGCACCCAAACCAGGCCCAGCAAAACGGCTCCCGTTGCCCCAATTGAAATCGGCTCTGCAATTCCGCGCACAACCGCATGTAATTTGCTGCGGATATTGTCTGGAATGGGTTGAAACAAGACGGGCCCCACACTCGCAAACAAGGTGTAATGCAGCATCTCATCCAGAAACTTGAGCAGCACGAGACTCGAAAACACCCCTCCGACCCAACCGAAACCCGAAATGAGGGTTGAGAGAATAGCCAAAATAGCGATCGCGATCGGCAATACCATCGCGGCCGCAAATACCCCAATCCCCTCAATCACCCGGCTCGAGGCCAACCACTGCATGGCCACCTCAAAAATTCCCAGGATGCCGTTGAACAATCCCAAAAAGGCAGCAATCTGCCCCTCTGAGCTGGTAGAGTAGCGCTGTTCTAACTCATCTAGAAACCTAAAATCGATCAGCAGAAACAGCACCTGCGCCAGAATAAAAAATCCGAAGAGCAGAATCACGTACCGTTGCAACGGACCCCGAATCGGGCGATTGATTGAAAAATCAGCTTGACGTTCTTCGGTAACTGTCCGTCTGCGCAAGAAGTCAGGGAACGCCTGCTGGTAGGACTGACTGAGGTAAAACAGAATTCCCGCTCCGATCGCCATCATCAGCCACGCCAACATCACCACATTGTTGAGTCCAATCAGTGAGATCAAAAACCCCAGCGAGAAGCCACTGATCACATCAGCAACCAAAATACCACTGCTAATCAGCGGATAGGTGCGTTTAATCTCTCGAATGTTGAAGAGCTGATTTGCTGTAATTGAGGTGTTCAGGTCATTGAGAACATTCAGGGCCTCGATCCACAATCGCATCAGAAAAATCGTAATCGCAGGGATGCTCACCTTCCAGGATTCAAACGGATAGATGTTTTCTCGTCCCAGTCCAACCCAGAAGAGTATCAATGGCATTGACATCAACAGAGCAATCACCACAATCACGCGCCGAAGCGGCAAAAATCGTTGCAGTTGAGAGTAGAGAAAGCTCAACCCTAAACCAATACCGGTGCTGACCATGTAAATCCAGGGCAGTCCTTCGGCTTTATAGGTGCTCAGGAACAGATCGGCTGTGATCGCTTCCAACCAAACCAGTCCGATCGAAGTGGCAGTGTAGAACGCAAACATGAAGAAGGTTCGTTCAGCTTCTTCCGATCGCAGATTCACCCACCGCAGAAGCTTCTGCCCCCCTTCATTCCCAGTAAACCATTGGTCAATGAGTCCCATGAAGTCGTTACTTCTTCGGTGCTAGCAGCATCATCATGTTGCGGCCTTCCTGCTTGGGAGTCTGCTGCACTTCGGCAAACTCCTGCAAGTCCGTTGCCAAACGTTTCAGTATTGCTTCAGCCATATCTTTGTGCTGGATTTCCCGCCCTCGGAACATGATGGTGGCCTTTACCTTATCGCCATCTTGTAAGAACCGCTTCGCCTGGTTGAGGCGCACGTTATAGTCGTGGTCCCCGATCTTGTAGCGCATCTTGACTTCCTTGACGTCAACGGTGTGCTGCTTTTTCTTGGCTTCTTTTTCTTTCTTATCTCGCTCAAACTTGAATTTGCCGTAATTAATAATTCGGCAAACCGGTGGGTCTGCTTTATCTGTGACCAGTACTAAATCCAGCTCTTTCTCCTCTGCAATCTGCAGAGCTTCGCGAGGGGTCATAATCCCCAACTGGCTATTGTCAGCGTCGATAACTCGAATCTTTGGAAATCGGATGCGTTCGTTGATGATTGGTAGGTCGCGGGTTGGTCTATTTCCAGTCACAAGCAAGCTTTAGTGTGAATAATTTGAAGGGTTGACGACAGCAGAACAATCCGTAGCAAGGTTGCAGTTTAACTCGAACCAGCAAAGACGTATGAGATGTTGAGGCATTTGTCGGCAGGGAACTAAGCAAATTATGCGACTTGGATTTTTAAATCCAGTTATTTTATTTGAATATTTTACTCAGTCTTCCTGATTTCGACTGGATTGTTAACGTAAATTCCAGGTTGCTTTGTCTCCAGGAGAGTGAAAGCAGTGCTGCTCAGTGTAGAAGGCGGGTTTGCGAGATCTAGATAACCCTAAGCGAGTTGCCAAAACTAGAATGGTAAAGAAGTGCAATATGTACAGCTATTAAATGGGGTTAGTTTGAGGCAAAAGTGACAGATTCTTTACATTGGCATCAACGGATTGGGGATCAGCGCAACTGGATTTGGCGGGGTTGGCAAACCCGCTATACCTGTGTTCGGGCTACCCAAGAAGGAAGCTCGACGCCCCTGATTCTGCTGCATGGATTTGGAGCCTCGATCGGGCATTGGCGGCACAATTTGACCGAACTGGGACAGCATCATACGGTTTATGCGCTAGACATGCTGGGCTTTGGCGCATCTGAGAAGAGCGCTGCACCCTATGGGGTTGAGCTGTGGGTTGAGCAGGTGTATGACTTTTGGCGCACCTTTGTCCGGCAACCCGTTGTATTGGTGGGTAACTCGATTGGTTCGTTAGTGTGTCTGGCAGTGGCAGCAACGCACCCGGAGATGGTGCAGGGAATTGTGATGCTGAACCTACCAGATTCGTCGGTTCTGGAAAGTCCGCGCTGGCTGCGAGGCACGATCGCCCTCCTCAGTCCGCTCTCCCGTCCAGCTCTGGGGATCGCCAAATGGATTTTCACCTCCCCATTGGTGTTCGATCCGCTCTTTATGCTGCTGCGACAACCGCGACTGATGCGGCTCTGGGCCAAGCAAGCCTATGCCAGCCCAACGGCGATTACCGATGAACTGTTGGAGATTTTTTCTGGTCCGACGCGCGATCGCGGCGCGGCCCGTACCCTCCGCAGGATGGTCAACGCCAAGTCAAAATCCAAGCTAAACACCACTGCCAAAGTCGTGCTGCCCACGTTGCAGATCCCAATGTTGCTGTTTTGGGGACTGAAAGACGTGATGGTGCCGCCCAAGCTGGCGCGGCTGTTTGTGAACTATAACCCTAACCTGAAGCTGATTGAGATCGAGAACGCCGGTCATTGTCCCCACGACGAATGCCCAGAACTGGTGAATCAAGAAATTCTGAGTTGGCTTGCGTCTTGGGCGGTGGTGGTGGATAAGAGTTTGGTGGAAGAAGGCAGAGGGGTGGAAATGATGAAGGGATGATGTGATGAAGAATGGGGATGGAGAGCATTAGCCTCTGGCGAAACCCGTTGAGAGATCGCGCTGAGGATTTGGAGCAGGCGATCGCCTGTCTTTGCTCTTCCTGGTACGGTTTTACTGGCAAACAAGGCGTAAATCCCGAATCCGAGCGATCGCAACAGACTCTTTACAATACTCGTAGAAGTTGTCGTTTGAGATACCCCTATTCAAGGAGCTATCGATAAATGCCAGTTGAAACTAATAACAAACTCAGAGCGCCGCGTCCCAGACAGTTTGGGGGTGGCTTGCTAGTCTTGTTCACAGTGCTCTTGCTGTTGAACTTTATTATTCCCAGTTTTGGTTCCCGTCCACCGCAGATTGCCTACAGTGACTTTGTAACTCAGGTTCAGGCGGGTAAGGTGGGTCAGGCGTTGATTGGGGCGGATCGGATTGAATTTACGCTGAAACCAGATCCGGCGGCTGAACCGTCTCAGCCGCAGCGCCCTCAGATTTACAGTACGACTCCGCTGGCGATCGATCTGGATCTGCCGAAGATTCTGCGGGAGAATGGTGTCGAGTTTGGTGCACCGCCGCCCAGCAACAATGGCTGGATTGGCACGGTATTGAGCTGGGTGATTCCGCCGCTGATTTTCTTTGGGATTTGGGGGTGGCTGTTGAATCGTCAGGGTGGCGGGGGACCGGCATCACTGACGGTCGGCAAGAGTAAAGCTCGGATTTACTCTGAGGGCAGCACAGGGGTGAAATTCACCGATGTGGCCGGGGTGGATGAGGCCAAAGCAGAATTGCAGGAGATTGTGGATTTTCTGAGGAATGCCGACAAATATACCCGTTTGGGGGCAAAAATTCCCAAAGGGGTACTGCTGGTTGGGCCGCCGGGAACGGGTAAGACATTGCTGGGTAAGGCGATCGCCGGTGAGGCCAGCGTGCCCTTCTTCAGTATTTCCGGTTCGGAGTTCATTGAGCTGTTCGTCGGTGTCGGCGCGTCGCGAGTGCGTGACCTGTTCGACCAGGCAAAACAGAAGGCTCCCTGCATTGTATTTATCGACGAATTGGATGCGTTGGGTAAGTCCCGTGCTCAGGGCGGCATGTTTGGCGGCAACGATGAGCGGGAGCAAACCCTGAATCAGTTGCTGACTGAGATGGACGGGTTTGAGGCGAATACGGGCGTCATTCTGGTGGCAGCCACGAACCGTCCGGAGGTGCTGGATCCGGCGTTGCGGCGTCCGGGTCGGTTTGATCGCCAGGTCGTGGTCGATCGCCCCGACAAGATCGGTCGGGAAGCGATTCTGAACGTCCACGCCCGTAATGTGAAGCTGGCGGAGGATGTGGATTTGGGCGCGATCGCGGTGCGGACTCCAGGCTTTGTAGGCGCAGATCTGGCCAACCTGGTGAATGAAGCCGCTCTGCTAGCTGCTCGGAATGAACGCCAGTCGGTGTTGATGAAAGACTTTGCCGAGGCAATCGAGCGGGTTGTTGCTGGACTGGAGAAGAAATCTCGCGTCCTCAACGAAATGGAGAAGAAAGTGGTCGCCTACCACGAAGTTGGACACGCGATCGTCGGTGCGCTGATGCCCGGTGCCGGTAAAGTCGAGAAGATCTCGATCGTGCCACGCGGGGTGGGTGCCCTTGGCTATACCCTGCAACTGCCGGAAGAGGATCGCTTCCTGATGGCAGAGGACGAAATCCGGGGACGAATTGCCACTCTGCTGGGCGGACGTTCTGCCGAAGAACTGATCTTTGGCAAAGTCTCCACCGGAGCCAGCGATGACATCCAGAAAGCCACTGATCTGGCAGAGCGTTCGGTCACCCTCTACGGGATGAGCGATTACCTGGGACCGATCGCTTTTGAGAAGCAGCAGATGCAGTTCCTGGATGGCTACCAGTCGCCCCGTCGGGCGGTTAGTCCCAAAGTTACGGAAGAGATTGACAAGGAAGTCAAGGACATCGTAGATCGATCTCACCACGTTGCGCTGGCAATTCTGGATCAAAACCGGAACTTGCTGGAGGAAACCGCTCAGGAATTGCTGAACAGGGAAGTGCTGGAAGGCGAGTCGTTACGGGAGCGGTTGAACAAAGCCACCGCACCTGCCGAAATGGATACCTGGTTACTGTCGGGTAAATTGCCGGAAGGGACTGCGTTAATGCAAGCAACGTTGGGTTAAAACGACGCCGGTTCCCACGTGTGCAGAGATGGTCACAATATCATCTCTGCACACGTGAATCGTTTGTCTGATCAGAGTTTCAGCCTGAGAAATGAAAATTAAATCAACTGCATCCTGTGGGATGAGCATCTTGCCTGTCCGGGCGGGTGAGACACCCACCCCACAAGTTATTTAATTCATGTTCCTGAGCTGTACTGGTGTTCTAGCGGATTCTGACAAACCCAGTTTGTGAAATGAGTTCCTGACCCTGGGCAGACAGGAGCAAGTTTGCATAGGCTTCTCCCGCTTGTTCTTCCACTTGACCATTCTGCTTAATCACGACAAACAGGTTTCGTGTCAAGGGATACTGCCCGGTTTGGAAAGCCGTTGCGTTGAGTTGATTGCGTTGACCGGGGCATTGGGATGGCGCGACCAAGGCTCCTTGATAGGGCGATACAAGCTGATCCGGTGAGCGACCTAGAGGCAACGGTTTAATCGTGCATTGTTCGACCACTTCGGGGGCAGAGGCAAAGTAGATTGCACCGGGAGTGGTCGCCAGTTTGCGGAGGGCTTCAGTGGTAGTCCCAATCAATTGAACATTCGCTGCAAACGATTTGCCTCTCAAAATCTGCTCGACAAATAGTTCAACCGTACCGCCTGTGTTAGCCGGACGAGTCAACGGTTGAATCGGCAAATTGGGCCCGCCAACCTGTTGCCAGTTGGTCAGGCTGCCGGTGTAAATTGCTGCGAGTTGCGCGATCGTGATGCCTGAAATGTTGAGACTGGGGTTGACGGCAACGGCCAGACCATCGATCGCCACCGCAACCTGCTTCAGCTTCATGCCTCGTTGTTGGGCTTGCTGAAACTCCTGATCTGTAATCGTTCGAGAGGATTGGGCAAAGGCGAGTTCATCCCGGATCAGCATGTGGATGCCCGTCGCTGAACCGGGGGCACCGCTAGTTGGACTCACGTAGCGCAAGCGAAACTCTGGCTGGGCTTGTTGAATGGCGGCATCCACTCTGCCTCGAATCGGGGCCCAAGACGTGCTGCCCCCATAGCTAAACAGTCCACTTGGAACGTTTTGCACCTGGGCAAATCCTTGACCGTTAGAAGGTTGATTGTCAGTACCCGCAGAATTACCGGTTGAGTTGGAAGGAGAGCTTGACGACAGGTTGCCTAGATTCACACCCGACTTTTGAGTCAACCACCACGCTCCACCCCCCACGAGTCCGGCGGTAATCAGAAAGGCTAGGAGCAGTGCAGGAGTTTCGTTCTTCTGAGACATAAAGACAATTTTAGACTTTAAACCACGTCCAAGTTGAAATCCGGAGATTTCTCTGGGAAAAACTATTGCTTTCAATGTAGACGCGGTTTAGTTAGAAGGTGGATTTTAGATCAGGGATTATCTGCTGCTAGCGGATTCTGACGAATCCGGCTTTGGCAATCAGTTCTTGTCCTTGATCGGTGAGTAGCAGATTTGCGTAAGCCTCACCGGCTTGCTGGTCAATCAGTCCATTCTGCTTAACAATCACAAACAATCGACGGGTAATTGGGTATTGTCCACTTTGAAACGCATTGGCATTGAGCTGATTGCGTTGACCTGGACATGCAGACGGAGGAACCATCGGCTCTTGGTATGGCGGAACTAACTCGTTTGCTTTACGCCCTAACGGTACGGACTTGGTGGTGCATTGATCAACGACCTCCGGAGCAGAGGCGTAATAAACTGCGCCGGGGTTAACCGCTACTTTTCTTAATGCATCGGTTGTAGTGGATACAAACTTGACCGTGTTGCCAAACTCCTGTTCTTCTAGAACGTTTTCAACAAAAAATTCAATGGTTCCAGCATCTTGTTTGCGACGAGAGTATGGTGTGATGGCAAGGTTTGGACCGCCAACTTGACTCCAATTGACTAGCTTGCTGGTGTAAATATCTTTTAACTGGGCAACGGTTAAACCTGGAATATTCAGGGCAGGGTTGACGGCGATCGCAATTCCATCGATCGCGACTGGAATTTCCTTAAGACTGAATCCTCGCTGTTGAGCCTGTTGATATTCCTGGTCTTGCAGCGAACGGGAAGAGTGGGAGAACGTCAGTTGATTGGCGAGCAACATGCGAATACCGGCACCGGAACCAGGAGCACCTGCAATTGGGTCTGTATACCGCAGTTGCAAGTTTGGGTAGGCAGATTGGATGACTGAATCAACATCGCGTCGGATGGGTGCCCAGGTGGTACTTCCCCCATAGTTAAACAGCCCAGACGGAACATTTTGGACCTTCGCAAAGCCGTTTGTCGCTGCGGGACTGGTTCCAGGCAGAGTTGCGGGAAACAATCCCGATCGCTGCGCCAGCCACCAGAGTCCACCCACTAATCCGACCGTGACCACAAATGACAGAGCAAGGAAGATTGTGTCGTTTTTCTGCTTCATAACTGATTTGCTATCAATAGCACTTGATTGGAGCCAGTGGTTGAGGCAGGGTCTAAACGTATCGTCCAAATGTATACAGTGATTCATTTGGGACCGATGTATGGGATGAAGTAAATACACAAAAACAAATGTTAAGCATAACAGTCATTTGCCATTTGTCACTTGATGCTCTGTAAATGACCCATGACTGGCATATTTAAACCTTGTCCACGTCCAGACTTGGAGTTTTTCTGAAGGGAAAGCTACAGATTTCGAGCTGGACGTGGTTTAGTTGAGTTGCAGCAAGCTGCTTATTTTTTAGAAAAGACTGGACAGCAGCTTGTAAATCAGGCGAAACAGAGCTGTAAGTGCGATCGCAGACAATCCCCCGATTACAGCAATGACCACAACAGACAGGAGTAGGTTTCCGGCAGTTGGAATCACAATCATCTGTCGCAGCGGTGCAATGAAGAGTACCAATGCCAGCGTTAACCCGGCAATAATTGCTAAATCAACGCGTTCAATGATCCGGCGGGACTGAGCCAGAATCAGTCCAACCAGGATCACCAGCCAGAAACTGGCACTGATCAACGTTGTGCCCAGCAAGCTGACAAGGGCGATCGCCAACAGTCCAGCTTCAAATCCTGTAAACCCAGCTCCGGTCAGCAGCTCCAGGGTTGAGAAGGGCGTGATCGCGGGACGTTGACGGGCAGGCTTTGCCGGAGGTTGAGAGGGTTGAGGGGGTTGAGGGGGTTGGGATGGATTG
>JAAUSG010000147.1 GCA_012034055.1 Leptolyngbyaceae cyanobacterium RU_5_1
TTGATGCACCCAGATTGGATAGCTGTACCCCAGTCTTTGTGAAGTACAGCCCATCCCTTTCGGGGGTGTGGGGGAGTTAGAACCCCACAAAGCGGGGGTCTGGGGGGAAGTCCCCGGCGTCCGATGCAACAACGGAGCACTATCTTTAATGTCTTTCGCCACTATGAAAACACCCGGCTTGGCAAGGAGGGTTGGGGGGATCTCTAGATTGACAACACTAACCGAGAAGTATTGTGACCATAAAATAAGGTGCGTTACGGCTTTGCCTAACGCACCCTACAAAACAAATAGTTGATGTTGATTCTACTTCGCCATTGCGGGTTCGGGGGTCTCGTCTGCAACGTGAATCCAGTCGGTGTGATAGACACCGGGTTTATCGACGCGCTCGTAGGTGTGGGCACCGAAGTAGTCGCGTTGGGCCTGGGTGAGGTTTTGGGGTAGGCGATCGCGCCGGTAGCTGTCAAAGTAATCCAGCGACGCGCTGAAGGCTGGGACGGGAATGCCCATCTTCGCAGCGGTGGCAATCACTTCCCGCCAGGCAGACTGCCGATCCAGAATGGTCTGCTTGAATTCGGGAGCCAACAACAGGTTCGCCAGACTGGGATTTTCGTCAAAGGCGTGTTTGATCTTGTTCAAGAACCGTGCCCGGATGATGCAACCCCCCTTCCAGATGCGGGCGCACTCACCCAAATTGAGATTGAACCCGTAGACTTCTGAGGCTTTCTTCAACAACGCCATGCCCTGGGCGTAGGAGCACATCTTGGAGCAGTAGAGGGCATCCCGCACCTTGTTGACAAAGTCCTTGGTGTCGCCATCAAAGGAGATAGAAGGACCAGAAAGCTGCTTGGATGCATCGACCCGTTCTTGCTTATAGAAGGACATCACCCGTGCCGTGACGGCAGCGATGATGGTGGGGATGGGAACGCCGAGTTCCAACGCGGTATCCACCGTCCAGCGTCCGGTGCCCTTCTGCCCAGCCGCATCCATGATCACATCGACAAGAGGCTTTCCAGTGTCGGGATCGAGCACCTTGAAGACATCAGAGGTAATTTCGATCAGGTAAGAATCGAGTTCGTCGGTGGTGTTCCACTCAGCGAAGACCTCATGCAGTTGAGTGGCACTGAGTCCCAGGACATTCTTCATCAGATCGTAGGCTTCAGCGATCAGTTGCATGTCGCCGTACTCAATCCCGTTATGCACCATCTTGACGTAGTGACCAGCTCCACCGGGGCCAATGTAGGTGACGCAAGGGCCGTCGTCTACCTGAGCCGCAATTTTGGTCAGGATTGGCTCCAGGTAGTCATAGGCTTGCTTGGTGCCACCGGGCATCAGGCTGGGCCCGAGGAGCGCACCTTCTTCCCCGCCGCTGACGCCCATGCCGATGAACGTGAATTTTGCCGACTCTAAATCTGCCGCACGGCGCTGGGTATCGGTGAACAGGGAGTTCCCACCGTCAATTAAGATATCTCCTTCATCCAGGAGGGGTTTGAGTTGCTCAATGGTGGCATCCACCGGGGCACCTGCTTTCACCATAATCAGGATCTTGCGGGGGCGCTCTAACAAGCTCACAAACTCTTCAAGCGTGTAGGCAGCTTTTACATTCTTGCCCACGGCTCGTGTTGCCATGAACTGGTCGGTTTTCTCACGGCTGCGATTGTAGACCGCGATCGGAAATCCATTGCGCTCGACATTCAATGCTAGATTTTCGCCCATAACGGCGAGACCGATTACACCAAAGCTTTGTTGTGTCATAGAACTGTCTGGTAACTCTGCAAAGTGCCGGGGCTGTTTATTTCCCCTTCAGCCTAGCCCGATTGCCCCAGAACGTCCCGGAAGAATAGATTAAGACTTGGAGCAAGGACTTCTGAAGTTTGAAATTTTAGGATTGACTGATGAGTTAGGAAAGCAGGATTCCCAACCCATGATTCAAAACTCAAAACTCAAAACTTTTTTGACCGGAGTAGAGTGATAGGTAGTCACTCAGACCGCTCATTCAGTAGATAGTCTCAGGTAACGTTGGGAGGGGCAGTATGCTGGCATACGTTCTTGCATTGGTTGTGGGGTTAGGTAGCTTTGCCCTCTATATGGCTGCTTTTTTCTTGCCAGAGGTTCACCGCAAAAATGACTTTATTTGGAGCGGGATTGGACTGTTTTATGCCCTGGTGCTGTGGGTCTGTGCGGGACGGATCACAGGAGGAGTGCTGCTGGGACAAATGGCTAGCGTGTCGCTACTGGGCTGGCTGGGTTGGCAGACTTTGACGTTACGGAGACACGTTGCCTCCCCCGATCAGCAAACCCCGTTACCAACCGTTGATGACCTGAAAGCATCCCTGAGTAGCCTATCCAGCCCTGAAGGTAGATCCCAGTTGGCGGGACAGGTTTCGCGGATCTTTGCCCAGATCAAGGAGGGCGTGCAGGGGGCAGTTCTCAAGAAGGGTGATACCAATGCTGCTGTCCCGAAACCCAGGCACCGCCCAATGGAACCGACCGAAGAAGCCTACGTCCCTCCAACATTAGAAGAGTTTGGCACCGCAGGACAAGAAGCAGCCAAGCGATTTGCCAGGGTCGCGATCGCCGATCAAGAGGCTGCCAGGAATGATGTATCTGAGCCTATTGAGAACGCAAAAGCGTCGGCAAGCGAGGTTGTTGGGGAGGATACTGTGCAGGCGGCATCGGATGCGGTGGAACAGGTCAATGACGTTGCAGAAGACATTGCACAAACTGCATCAGATTTTGGAGAAGAAGCTAAAGAAGAGGCAAAGGAAACCGTAGCAGATGCCCCTCGGAAAACAACCCATTTTTTCAAAGGCGCGATCGCGTCCGTTCAGTCAGTCTTCAAAGGGCTGACCCAGAAAAAGGAACCCAAACCCATTTATGTTCGCAAGCAGTATCGAGACGCTGAACCTGAACCCGAAGCGATCGCGGCTCCAGGAGAAGCAGAATCCACAATTGATAAGCCTGCTACGGCGGAACTTATTGAGCCTGAAACCGAGGTGGTGAGTGAGGAAATCGTTCCAGATCTCGTTGGCGTTTCTCCGACCGAAGCAACGGCTGAAGAGATTGTCGAAGACCTGTTGGAGGATATTTCAGCTCAAGAAGCGTCGGCACCCATCAATGTAACTGAGACCGATAGCGAGGTCAGAGCAGTTCCGCTCCATCTACCGAATCAGGAAATTGTGGATGCCGCGATCGCGGACGCAGAGGAGAAAACCGTTCCCTATGATCCGCCTGGGAGTGAGGGGAAAGCAGTGGGCGAAAGCTCTGAAGGAGAGATGAAGGGTGAAGAAATTAAGTGATGGACGCCTTTAACCCGTTCGATCGCTCGGAACCCTGAACCATTAACATACATCCTTAAGCATTCCCGTTTGACTTCCTCGGAGTATCCTTTGGGTGAGTTGTAGTGGTCGATGAATTGGCGACCGCAATTCACACAGATGTGATTTTGCTTATCTTTGTGCTTCCCATTCTTACGGATATGGGAGGAGTCACAGTCAGGACATTGCATAGCAATCCCTTAATTCATCCCTCCATTATGCAACGCCCAAACAACGTCCCACTGTACAGATTGTAGGTTTGGTTGCACTGACGACATCGATACACTGTCAACTGACTGCGCCGAGTCGTTCTAAATTTGCGGGTCGGCTCTACCCCTGCTCCACAGTTTTGACAGCCAAAACCATTGGGGTGAAAGTGCTCAATGATCCATTGGCTACAATTTGCGCGATCGCGCAAATTGGTGATCGGAAACTCCATATCCACTCCTTTGATCTACTCCTGCACACATTTTAAACATGAGCCAACCGGGAACTCTATGACTATTCTGTTCTCCATCTTCCGCCCTCCGCCCTTCTTCCTTTTCCCCTTTTGGGGACGGAAACTAATTACAATCGTTGTGTGGATAAATTCTTGCTGACATGCCTTCTACCCGCAGCAGCTCTCGTAAACTCAAGCAGTCAGACAGTCCCAAGTTTAAATGGGCTGCTGACACCGAATTGGTCGGACTAACGCTCAAACTGCAACCCACCCAAGATTTTACAGTTCTCCCTCAATACACAACTGAGCTTCATTCCTGGTGGCTGGATCAAGTGCGTCGCATGGATCATGCGTTGTCTTCCTACCTGCACGACGGACAATCTGAAAAACCTTTCACTATCTCGCAATTGCACGGTTCTATTCAGTCTCAGGGACGCTCCCTGCACCTGGCTGCCAATCAAACATACCAATGGACTGTTACCGTCTTGTCAAAGCCAGTTGTTGAGTGGCTGGCAAACTGGTTAATCACTCCACCCACAAACCTGCACCTGCGCAGCGGTTCCTTCACCATCATCGATTGGAGCGTTGCTTTGCCTCCCACCACCTATACTCAACTGCTCCCCACCTCCCTCCCCGAACAGCCCACTATCACCCTCAGCTTTTTGACACCAACCAGCTTTCGGCGCAAAGGAAATCACCTGCCTCTGCCAATTCCCATGAATGTGTTCCAAAGTTATCTGCGCCGCTGGAACGACTTTTCTAGTGAAGCAATTGATCAGGAAGACTTTTTGGACTGGGTGGATGAATTCGTGATGATCTTGCGTCACCAGATTCAAACATCGAAGGTGATGGCGGGTAAAAGAGGTGCAGTGACGGGTTTCATAGGTTCTATTCAGTTTGGACTGTCTGCCAAAGCAAAGCAAGATGAGAGTTACACGGAGCTATGGTTGGCATTAGGACAACTTGCCCCCTACTGTGGAACAGGACACAACACCACCTTTGGCTTAGGACAAACTACGCTGGGCTGGCTGGATCAGACTGAAACCCTGGTTTCACCTGCCTCCATTCAGGATTTGCTAGCTCAACGCGTTGCAGAGCTGACAGAACGGTTTATTGCCCAGCGGAAGCGAACTGGCGGCGATCGCGCGACAACCACTGCTCAGACCTGGGCCACGATCCTGGCACGTCGGGACTTGGGCGAATCCTTGCAGGACATTGCTCAGGATTTAGAGATGCCCTATGAGACGGTGAAGACCTATGCAAAGTTAGCCAGACGAGCCTTGAATCGCTAATGTTCAGGTCTAGTCCACGACCCCTCACTTCTTCCCTGGATGCTGCCCATAAAACAGCAGTGCTTCTGATCAACGCGATCGCTTTTCCTATTGCCAGTCTAAGTAGTTGTCCCTGCGTTAATTTGGCGCATGATCCAGTTGACAGTAGGGACGGCTATAGCTGAGTGGTGACTCTAGGGCATATTGTTCCAGCAGTTCGGCGTTGCTCATGATGCGTTCGGTTTGCCCGTCATACACAATTTGTCCCTGGTTCAAGACGATCGTGCGATCGCACAGCTCCAACGCCAAATCCAAATCATGGGTGGCAATTAGTTGTGTTAGGGGCAACGAGTCCAGCAAGCGGATGAGCTGACGGCGAGAACGCGGGTCAAGTTGGGCAGAGGGTTCATCCAGCAGCAGGATTTGGGGACGCATGGCTAAGACTCCTGCGATCGCCACCCGTTTCTTCTCGCCACCAGACAGATGATGCGGGGGACGAGCAGCAAGCGCTTGCACCTCCGTTAGCGCCAGTGCTGCTGTCACCCGTTGCTCAATCTCATCAGGCGATAAACCCATATTGCAGGGTGCAAATGCCACATCGTCCCAGACAGAGGCAGAAAAAAGTTGGTCATCTGGGTTTTGGAACACCAACCCCATATCAGGACGAAATTCCTCAGGCAGCACCGGTCTGCCCAACACAGAGACGACTCCCATCGTCGGACGCAAAATGCCACACAACAGCATGAACAGAGTAGTCTTGCCACAGCCATTCGCACCCACCACCCCAATCCGCTCACCCACCTTCACTTGCAGATCAATATTTTGCAGTACATGGGGGCAGTCTGGATAGGAGAAGTTTAGGGAGTTGACTGCGATCGCCAATTGACTCTCTGGCTCTGAAGCCAAAGCAATTCGATCTCGCTCAAACCGTTGTTCAGTCAGTGTCATAGCCCGTTCAGAAACTAAAGAAGAATATCTGCAATCACAAAACCAGCCGCGATCAGGAGAGTGAGGGTGAGAGCGAGGGTGCTTCGGGGATGAGGGGATAAGGAGATGAGGAGATGAGGGGAGAATGAGCGTCGAGTGCTGGATGTTGAGAAATTTTGCATTTTGCATTTTGCATTTTGCATTATCTCCGCGTCCCCCTGTCTCCCCATCTCCCTGTCTCCCCCTGCTTTCCCCACTCCCCACTGCCCCTCATCCCAGCCATATCCCCGCAATCGCATCGCCTTATACACCCGCTCTGACTGCTCGTAGCTGCGAATTAGCAACGTGCCTGCGAGGGAGGCGAGGCGTTTCAAATCCAGCCAGTTGGGGATTAGCCAGGCAACGGATTGTTTCTGGCTGCGAAAGCCGCGTAGCTGCATCCCGATTTGCATCGTCGATAGGTTTCCGGAAATGTCGTACAGGTAGCGGTAGGTAAGCAGGGTCATATCGGCAAGGATGATGGGCAGTCCCAGCGATCGCAGCGATCGCACCGTTGTCATAAACGGCATTGTGCCCAGCAGAATCAGCCCCAGTGTGAAAATCGAGAAAAACCGAGTAGCGATCAAGGCGGTGGCTAAACAGCCTTCCTGCCGCACCGACAGCATCCCCCACTGCCAGATCACCGTTTTGCCGGACAGAAATGGCAGCAATCCCACAATTCCCAGCAAGAAAAATCCGGGATAGCGCAGACGACTCAGCAAATACGCGACTGGCAACCTGGAGGCAGCATAGAGCATTGCTACAGTCAGCAGCATGAAGGGCAGTAATTGCACATCATTCACAAATGCAAACGCAAAATCAGTGCCACTAAACCAATTAGCTTACACCTTGGTTCCCAGCGGTGAACCGGAGAATCCTGGTAGGCATATGCATCCAAATCAACTCTGATTGCCACGCCAATCACCACTCATTCTGCAAAAGTTCCGGTTTCACCCGCTCTAAAAACAAGACCAGCAGGGTCGTAAAAATTCCTTCAATCACCATCAGCGGAATGTGGGTGAGAACGAGCACCAAAACAGCAGTCCGCTCCGTTGCCGCATCGAACCCGAAGGGAATCGTAGTCAGCACCAACCCAAAGAAGATGAGTACGGCAATTCCCAAACCAATGGCACCTGCGAGAAATGCAAACCCTGCGATTGCAACTTTCGGCTGCAACCGACTGGCCAAACCATACCGTCCCTGAAAAATGTGATACGCCAGCAGCGCTGGAATTCCCATCATGGCTGCATTCACACCGAGCGTGGATAGTCCACCATGCCCAAACATGACGGCTTGAAAGAATAAGCCAATCACAATTGCTGGAAAAGCATAGTAGCCCAATACACAACCCAGCAATCCATTTAGCACCAAATGCACACTGGCAGGCGGAATCGGAATATGAATCGACGACGCGATAAAGAAAGCAGCCGTCAACAGTGCCGCTTTAGGAACGCCCTGGCTGGGATCTGGGGTGCGGTTAATCTGGCGTAAGGAATACCAGGTTGCCAGTCCGGTAAGGGCATACCCCGTTGCGCAAACTTGGGCCGGTAAAATCCCATCCGGGATATGCATCTATCCCTTCCTCTGCTGAAAAAACAATGCTGTGCCAATACATCCCCAAATTACCGATACTGCCATTACGCCTTTCTGTAGTGGAGAGTAGGTCATATCGCCTGCCGAAGCCGCCTGAATGGGTTGCTTTCCATCTTTGGGCTGTTTCCCGTCTTGATCAGATTCGATGGGAATTGAGATCACGTCTCCATGTCCGGCAAGGCGAACTTTGACTTCCCAGTTTCCAGATTTATCCGTATCAGGGGTGAAGATGAAGCGTCCCTTGTCGTCTGTCTTACCTTTCAGCCAGGGATCTGAACCATTGGGGGCATAAACAGTGACTTGAGCATTCGCCATCGATTCGCCATTGTCATAGGTGGCTCGAATTTGAACGGCTTGGGTGACCTGGTAGTTGATCACCACTCCATGCGCTAGCAACAGATCTGGATGTTTCTGTGAGCCATGCGCGATCGCCCCCTCGACTGGTGCCAACCCCATTAAGACAACCAGCGAAACCAGCCATTTGCCTCGACCGAAAATTACTCCTAAACGCCTATCTTGACGAAACCCACAGTAATTCATGGCTTCAGGTTCCCATCATTGTCTCTTTGCAATGTCCCTCACCTACGTGTCCCAAACTGGGAAGAATGGACTCAAATTTCTGGTAGTCTGCCGCTGAAAGGCTCTGCTCCAGTGTGGTTGTATCCGCGTCCAGCTTACCGTTTTGAGCGATCGCGGCCAGTGGTTGAAATCCAAGTGCTTGTTTATTCAGGTCATCGGTCAGTGGCGTTTCCGCATCCCCGAACAGGTGATCAAAATGGAAGGTTGCTTCCAGGTCTGCTTTGTCGCCTGGTTTCAACTGACCTTTGCGATCGTCGCCCACAAAATCTCCACAACTGTACGCCAGCTCTTGATTAATCTTGAGCGCAAAATTAATGGTGTTACCACCTTTCGTCGCTTTGCCCTGAATCAACAGCGGGTAGCCCTGAGCAGGTTCCTCTGTTGCCTTCACCAGTTTCCAGGACAGCGCATTATATCGCCCAGCCGGTGCTTTCACCTCACCCACCAAAACAGGTGCCGCTGTTTCACCTCCTGCGGCTAAATCAACCGTTTGAGTTTTGTCCAAACTCGCTTGCTGTTCAGCCTTCAGCTCTCCATCTACTTGGGGATCGTAGGGCGGCTCCGTTTGATAAGCCGTCACCTCACTCAAGGTTGCATAGACCTGATCAAAGCTAATCTGCCAACCATCTTTGGAGGTAAATCCTTTCCGAACAAAATCTTCTCCATTCGCGCGAATTTCCAGAGTTCCTTGCCCCGTTGCGGCTTCCTCCCCAGCAGACGTTGGTGATGCTTCACTTGCAGTTGTTGCTGGCGGCGTCTGATTGCTCGAACAACTTTGAACGGTGCTTAACGCCATTAGCATAAAACTGACCAGGAGTATTAAGCGTTTTCCCATGTAGATTAACCCTTTCTAAAAATTATCATCCTTGCAGTTGGGCAGAACGCTGTGCTCGAAACAGCTATCACAAGTCAGTATCGCGTCTGGAACGAGAATTACAATCCTCTACAGGGGGATGTTCTGCCAGGTACGCTTGGAGTTTACTCCTCTAGACTTTTGCCGTTTTACCAAGCTATTATTGAAGACTGTGAGTTTTTAGCCAAAGCTATGCATGCCCAGGAAATTATCCGCTCTATTGAAGCGGAACAGATGAAAACAAATCTGCCGGTGATTTACGTCGGCGACACGGTTAAAGTTGGTGTGATTATTCAGGAAGGGGGCAAGGAGCGCACCCAGCCCTATGAGGGTGTTGTGATTGCTAAGCATGGCGGTGGCATCAATCAGAACATCACGGTGCGGCGCATTTTTCAAGGTGTTGGTGTAGAGCGGGTTTTCCTGCTCCACTCCCCTCGCATTGAGAGCATTAAGGTGCTGCGTCGCGGTAAGGCCCGTCGCGCTAAACTTTACTACCTGCGCGATCGCGTTGGTAAGGCAACTCGCTTGAAGCAACGCTTCGATCGCCCAATATAGTCATCGCTGCCGTTTGGCAAACTGCCACAGTCCAAATGCTAGAGCTGCGAGAAAAAGCAACCCCACCATTCCAGCCAAAGGGTTGCGATCGATTCCAGTTACCCAACCAGGAAATCGATTGGTGGGTTCAACGAGTCTAGCTACCTCAATGATGTAATTGCCCCAAACCAATCCAGCATGTAGACCAATCGGTAATCCGAGGCGCTCACGGCGTGTTTCCTTGGGAAGGTCGTGTTGCTCTCCCAACCTAATCTCACTGAAAGAACCCTTTGCCCATACTAAACTCGCACCCAGCACTACGTAAGCTGGAAACGTTTGCAGCCGCAAATGCAGGGTTGCAAAGAGTATGGCGTTTGTCCATAAGGCAACGGTTGGCACATAGTCTCGCTGTAATTCATCCAGCAGCCAGCCCCGAAACAGAAGTTCTTCCGCAAACCCAACTCCCAAAGCAACCAATAATCCTTCCAGGATCACTCGCCACAGTCCAACGGCTGGTTCTCCCCACTCTAACCAACCCAGCACGGACTGAAAGCCATATAAAGTCAACACACTAACAGCCCCAAGCCCCAAGCCTGCTAGCAATTCCACTCCAATGCGCCGACTGAGTTCCAGACCGTAATGCCAAAGTATACGGGGTTGCTGGTGAACTCGACGTCCCCAATATTGGATTAGCCAGATGAATTCGCTGTAGAGGACGACTAAGGTCAGGATGGTCGCTGTGTTGCGATCGCCAACCAGAACATGGACGGGTAGCGCGATCGGCAACCACAACAATAGCAATATGCCTGTAAAGATAATTATCCTGGCAGGAGCCGGATAGTGACGCAGACTGGAGACCGTAAACCTCAAGCTCTATTCATCTCCGCCTATTCATCTGGTTCAATTGTGCTAGTCAAACCATGATTCTTTAATGTTTCGCAGTAAAACTCAGCGTGCTCTTGGGCGCAAGTAATGACCAACGCCAGCCCATTCGTGTGAGCCTCCATCATAATGTCAACCGCCTGGGGTTGAGTCAGGCTAGGCACCGTAGTCAACAGAACTTGTACAACATATTCCATCGGGTTGAAGTCATCATTGTGGAGCAACACGCGATATCGGGGGGCAAGTTTGCGAACTGTTGAACGCTTCTCAAGAGTTTCGACAGACACGACTCCATCCTTTGCATACTATGGGCGATTTATCACAAAGCCTCCAACTGCAGTTTAGAAGCTAGTCGAGCACATCTCAATCGTTATCAACAATGCATAGTGTTTCAGAGGCTTAAACAAAGGTTGCTACTAGATTTAAGCGTGGGTGAAAGATTGAGGTTAAAACAGAAACAATCTCACTTCTGTTTACAATGCTTAATCTCCTTTATAGCACTCAATCTCAGATTGATCACCTTCCTGAAGGGTTCCTGGCATAGGAACTCCCTACAAACATTCCTCCCCTAAAATTGGAGATGGTGTCTCAAGCCCTAAACAGCTTACCGATATGTCAGCTAAATACAAACCGGCAGAAGACCTAACACGATCCTTTCAACCTTGCCAGATCGTTTGCCTGGAGCATAAAACCACTTATCTGTATGCAGAAATAGTGCAGATAGTAGAATCAAGGCAAGTCTGCTGGGTTCGTCCACTTGCATTGATCGAAGAGAATCGGAAAACGGCTGTTTCCTATCAAGAGGATGTCAACAAATTGACCCTGTATGACCTACGTTGTGGCTCTGATCTGCTTTTGCCAACGATGCTGTTCCGAGTTGCCCTGGATACGGAAGTTGTCCCTCTGCTCAATAAGCTATATCCTTTAGAAAACGGTACACAAGACCCTAAAACTATTAGTGGACATCAGAAACTCAATCAATTTATTAGAGAAATCTGTCTGGCTGATCCAAAGATGTTTTAACAACAACCTCTCGCCATCAGTTTGGTATCGGCTAGTGCTATGGACTTGGCACAAGCTTGATTCTTCCCGCATCCATTTCTGCCATTAGCAGTTCCAACGCTTCAAAATCTGCATCTGAAATGTGTCCCAAGCGAGTCAGTTCATAATTAATTTCGTTTTCAATGTCAGGGGTCAACTTCTTGATATGAAGCGCCTCTTCAACCAGTCGTCGGATTATAGTCTTCATTGGGAATGTGTGGAACTCCACCTTTAAATTTTCTACTGTCCACATCGGGAGGAGAGTGATCATGGGCGTTGCATAGTGTGATCTGAATCACCAGAGAGATGAAAGATGCAGCCTAATCTTACAGATCGAAGAAAAAAGTGACTGCTAAGATCAAAAAACGTTGCATTTTTGGGGTTTGATCAACTTAGATTCACTGTACACTCCAGAATCAACCGTTGGTTCTCTAACGAGTAAGGTTGAACCTCAAGCGCTTTTTGGAGAGTTTGAATTGCAGCTCTGTGGTTCCCTATTGCCATATGACAAAGTCCCAGACCGTGTAGAGCACCAAAGTGGACAGGATTCAAGCGAATGACCTCTTCGCAGTCCATGATCGCGGCTTGATAGTTCCCCTGGACATAATGAAGAACGGCGCGTCGGTTCCAGGCTTCGGCAAAATCTGGTTGTTGAGCAATTAATTTAGTCAGAATGTCCTCCGCCTTGCTAAAATCTCGCAGCTCTAGCGAAATCTGGGCGCGTCGCAGCACTTCTAATCCAATCATGCCTTTTTGTTCAAACCAGATGCGCCAAAGTTCTCGTGTGGCGCGATCGCGGACTGTTTCGTCAGGGTTTTTTAGGTTGTCAAGTAGTGTGGATATGATAGTTGACTCGTTCATCGCTATAAGATATCGGGCTAGGGACAAACGGCTGATCAACAGGAAATTGCTAGTAGATTAGCTTTTAGCTATTCTGTAACGTTTACACGGGTAAAGCTAGCGAGTTTACAAACTCTTGCTCAATTGACCCGATATATTCGCTTCTTTGTAGAGAATTTATAAAGCACATGGCACAAGCATATTAAACCTTGTCCACGTCCAGACCTGGAGTTTTTCTTAAGGGAAAACTGTAGATTCCGAGCTTGACGTAGTTTAGCTTACCAATTGCCAACAACCCATTGCCCTTCGCCTCACGCCTCACCCACCGCGTGAGGGTAACGCTGCAGCCAGTTATCAATATCTGCTAGCACTTGATTGGGAACTTCCCAGGGGAAGAGGTGGGCTGTGGTCGGGTAACAGTGCCATTCAGCATTCGGCAAGTGATGAGCGGTCTCCTGGCTGGATGCGGCGGTGATGTGGCGATCGCACGCTCCTGCCAATACCAGACAGGGACACTGAATTTTGTCGATGTCTGGGAGACGGTTGTAGCCCCGTTTGAGGGCGTTGGAAAGAGCGCGAGTTGCTTGACGGGAGGTTTGCAGATAAGCGGGCATCGCTTCCTGTGCCAAGTAATGATAGGTCGCCGGGGTATGGCGTTGGATCAGGTAGCGGTAGAGCGATCGCTGTCCAAACGTGTCAATATTCCACTGCCAACCTGGGTTTAGACGATTCAAAATGGAAGCCAAACCTGTGTAGAGATTGTCTTGCCAACTGATTGGGGGATGGTTGCCCCACGGTCGCGCGGCCGTTGCAATTAGGATCAGTCCAGTGACGTGTTGGGGTAACCGTAAAGCCATTTCCAGTGCCAGAATTCCCCCCAATGACCAGCCTAAAACCAAACAACGCTGAATCTGATACTGGTGCAGCAATGCCTCTAAATCAGTCAGATGATCCGTTATCTCAAAGTTTGTTGAGGTTTGGCTATTGCCGTATCCGCGCAGATCAGGTGAGATAGTTTGGAAGCGTTTGGATAAATGTTGCGTAAATACCGACAAACTACGTCCTGACCCTGGATGACCATGCAGGCAAAGAATCGGAAATCCATTTCCTTGCACCGATACATTTAGCCGAACTATTTTCATGTAATCCCTAAATGAAATGATCAATAACCAATGACCGCTAAACTAACGGTTCCGCTGACTTCGGCGTGAGTGTTCAGTCAAACGAGGTCACCGAACGCGCTCATAACGAAGCCAATGACTAATGACCGATGACCAATGCTTCCTATAGCCCTACCCATCTCAATCCATTAAAATCAGACAGGTAGGGAGCAAATCTCGCCTTCAATCACTTCATCAATTTGTCATTACACTAACAATTACACCCTAGTAATCCGTCAGGATAGATTTGAGGGATACTCAAATCTACAAAACCCATTTTTAGGATGTTTTGAGGG
>JAAUSG010000148.1 GCA_012034055.1 Leptolyngbyaceae cyanobacterium RU_5_1
ACTCCAGAAGTTGTGTATTGGGAGCAGCGAATAGGTTGTTAAAAGGCTTGAATCAGGACATCAGGATCTCAATTTTCAGAGCTTAGAGATCCCTCAAAATTGTCTAACTGCTTGGATCCACTTCAGATCCGAACTGGACGGTGTTTCATACCAATACCCATGATGAGCGTTTGCAGCAGACTCGTGAGAAGTATCTTGCTCGCAAAGATATTCATCAGTACATGAACTGTGGGTATGGCGATGAAGAGTGGGATTTCGTCAAGCTGGGTAGGCTGGTAAAGTATTACGGACTACCAGAAGTTGAAATTAGCCCAATTAAACGATTACAGATTGAATTTGGTGCTTCCCCCTTTGGTGTCTACTGGCGCTCATTCAAACACAAGATGAGATTGAAAGTGTCTTGAGCGATCGCTCTCAGATCCCCGACTTTTTTGTTGCAGCCTCAAGCGTATCGGTTGCAATCAATCCAAAAGTCGGGGATCTAGAAGGGGATCTAGAAGGTCAGGGTAGGTGGCAGACGCTATCTACCCTTTTAGCGTCATCAAATTTACGGAATGGATGGAGGAGTAGAGAATAGAACGGTACTTCAACTCAATCCGTCTAAACCCGATGACAGCGATTTCTAGCCAAATTGTCTTACGTCCCGCGATCGCAGAGGATGTTGCCGTAATTTTTCGCTTAATTCAAGCACTTGCAGAGTACGAAAAGCTTTCCCACGCTGTTACAGGCGGTGTCGATTTGCTTCAAGAGCATTTATTTGGAGCACGACGCTACGTTGAGGCAATTCTGGCAGAGGTGAATGGTGAAGCGGTGGGATTTGCCCTGTTTTTCTACAGCTACTCCACCTTTTTGACCAAGCCAGGGATTTATCTGGAAGATTTGTTTGTGCTGCCAGAATACCGCCGCCAGGGACTTGGCAAAGCGTTACTCCACTACCTGGCGCAACGGGCAGTTGCAGAAGGTTGCGGGCGGTTGGAGTGGAGTGTGCTGGATTGGAATGAACCGGCCATTTCGTTCTACCAGCGCATGGGAGCAGACGTTCTGCCCGACTGGCGAATTTGTCGAGTTACAGGAGATTCGTTGGCTCAACTGGCAGCTCAAGGGTAGGGAGAGTGGGAGCGATTGAAGTGAAAATTGCTGTAAGAAGTCAATTGGCTACATTGCAAAAATCAATCTTGCAGCTCCAGTTTTTGTGGCAGGATTGGGGGTACAGCGCGTTTGAGGATACGGTCAATGCCAATTTGGGTGAATGAACAATACGATCCCTGTGGAATTCTCTATTCCTGCATTGCCTGCTGTAATGAAGACCAGGCACAGGATTGCCACCAATCGTTCAAAGACAACCTGACCGATGAGCAAGTTGCCAATGGCTGGACGGCAAAAATTCGCACGGTTGAGTCCTGGGACGAGGTGCCTGTGAATGCGTTGAAACTGGATTGAAATTGAGCTGGTGCGATCGCTACAGTTGCTTCGGCGGACGTGGAAAATCAGAGCGCATTGGGAAGAGAATCCGATTCAGGTGGCGAATTTGTTCAGCCGTACCCATGCAAATCAGGTGGTCATCCTGCAGCAAGGTGGTGTCGGCGTTGGGACCGACGAGGGGAGTGCCGTCAGCCCGACGAATTGCCAATACCAGTGCGCCGGACTGCGATCGCAACCTCGCCTCCCGTAAGGTTTGCCCCACATGGGGGCAACCTGCTGAATCCAGTTGAAATTCCTCAATATAAAAGGTGCGATTGCCGCCAGACAGGATGCCGTCTACAAAGTCCATCACCTGGGGGCGGAGAGCAGCGGCTGCCATGCGCTTGCCGCCGGTAATGTAAGGCGAGATCACCGAATCAGCACCGGCCCGCTGCAGTTTGACCAGGGCTTCTTCGGTGCTGGCGCGAGCGATCGCTCGGATGGTTGGATTCAGTGTTTTTGCCGACAAAACGGTATACAGGTTCTCGGCATCGGAGGGCAACGCGGCGATTAAACAGGCTGCCTGCTCAATGTTCAATCGGATCAGCGTTTCATCCAGCGTGGCATCACCTTGAATGGCTGTATAGCCCAACTGTTCGGCACGCAGAATCGGTTCAGGGTTAGAGTCTGAGACAACGAAGGTGACGCTTTCTGCCCAAAACTCAGCCGCAATTTGCTGCCCCATGCGACCAAACCCGCAAATAATGTAGTGTCCAGAAAGTGCGTCCATTTGTCGTTGCAGCCGTTGTAGCCGTAGTCCTTCTTGAAAATAGCCCTGAATTAAAGCATCTGTAAATCGATTCACGATATAACCAATGCTGATCACACCGAGCAGAATCAGGGCAATGGTGAACAGGCGTCCGCGATCGCCCAACGGATTCACCTCCATAAACCCCACGGTTGCCAGGGTGATCACGGACATATACGCTGCATCCAGCCAGCGCCACCCCTCCACCAGGTGATACCAACTTGTGCCCAGCAGGAACACGCCGAAGAGCGAAAGTGCCCCCCCAATCAACTCTTTCTGAATTTGGCGATACTGTTGCTCGATTCTGAGTTGAGAGTTAGCAAGCTTAAAGGGTTTCACAAATTTGAGGGACTAGTGTTCCAGGGGGTTAGCATCAGCGTAACCTATAGAATCTTGTCCCCAAGAGGATGCTTGGCTGCAGCCCATCAGGTTCAGCATAGGAAAACGGCTTGTCAAATTGATCTCAGGATGATCCCAGATCCCCGATTTATCGAGGCATGATGATTGCAGATGCGATCGGGTTAACAGACGCGCAAACAGTAACACTTGAAAGCGTTAGGCGCAATTGAAGAAATGGAGATCAGCCAAAACAACACTCCCTTGCGAAACGACTAGAAATCTTGCTGTAACGCTCTGTCTCCGCCAAAATTCGTTAAGCTTTATAAAGAAATCCTAAACTAACGCCTTAACGACTTCGCTATCATTTATGACGATTGCTGTCTCGCTGCACAATGTCTGCAAAACCTACACTAAAGCCCTGGTCGTCAACGACCTGTCCTTTGAAATCAAAGCTGGAGAAATGTTTGGGCTGCTGGGGCCGAACGGGGCAGGCAAATCCACTACGATTCGGATGATTACAACCCTGACCAAGCCAACGCAGGGACACATTCTAGTTGCCGGATACGACGTAGTCCGGAATCCATTGCAGGTGAGACAGCACATTGGGGTGGTGTTGCAGCAGCTCAGCGTCGATGCAGACTTGACCGTGTGGGAAAATATGGAGTTCCACGGCCGCCTGCACCATATTCCCAGATCGAAACGGCAACAGGACATCGATCGCTGGTTGGAGTATGTCGAACTGGCAGACCGCCGTACTGATGCCGCTAAAACTCTGTCTGGTGGCATGAAGCGGCGACTGCAAATTGCCAGAGCCTTGCTGCACGAACCTGAGATTCTGTTTCTGGATGAACCCACCGTTGGACTTGACCCCCAAACCCGTCGCCGTCTGTGGGAAATCATCCGCGACCTGAACCAGCAAGGCGTTACCATCCTGCTCACCACCCACTACATGGACGAAGTGGAGTACCTGTGCGATCGCATCGGCATCATGGATGGCGGCAAACTGATTGAACTCGGCACCCTAGAGGAGCTGCGCCACAAACACGGCGCAGGGCTAGTAATGAAACAACAGTCAGACCAATGGGACTATCAATTTTTTCCCACCCTGGACGATGCCAACGCCTACCTGGATCAGCAACCCGACAGAACCAGCATGATGGCACGAGCCTCGAACCTGGAAGACATCTTTGTCGAATTAACGGGACGAAATTTGGATTGAAGATTGCAGATTGCAGATTGCAGATTACGAGCTACTGCCAACGCTTCAATCTACAATCTAAATCTCCAATCTAAAATCCCTCCCATGTCTCGTCTCTCCAGCACCATTGAAGCGATTCTTTACCTGAAAGCACAGCCGCTCACTGTGATCGAAATTGCGGAGTATGCCAAATGCGATCGCGCTGAGGTCGAGGAAGGACTGATTGAACTGATGGAAGACTATGCACACCGAGACAGTGCTTTGGAGGTGTCGGAAACCGCCAGTGGCTATGTGTTGCAATTGCGGGAGTCGTTTCACTCGTTGATTCAGGTCTTACTGCCAGCCGATCTGGGCGTGGGAGCACTGCGCACTCTGGCCGCGATCGCCCTCAAAGGTCGGATTGCGCAAACGGAACTGGTCGAAATTCGCGGCTCTAATGCCTACCAGCATGTGCAAGAACTGGTTGAACTGGGCTTTGTCCGCAAACGCAGGCAGTCCGATGGCCGCTCCTACTGGCTGCAAGTGACCGACAAATTCCATCAATACTTTCAGCTCAATCAAGACCAGACCCTGGAGCTGAATCGATATCTGAAATTAGAGCCTGAATGAAATTGCGATAAACGGTATAAATTGATACAGACGTGAAGAGGTAAAGGGATAGGGGGTAAAGGGATGAAGGAATTAGAAATCTTCATCTCTCCACTCTTCATCTCTTCATCCCACGTCCCCTAACCCCTAGCCCCATCCTCATAGATAATGTTCGGAAATTTACCCCCTTCAGTACTACTCCAAGTACAAGTTGAAAGTGTCAGAATAGTCTGATGTACCCTTTTGGATTTCCAATGATCTTTGAATCTGATAGTGCAAATTTCCTAAACTCTGATCCTGAAGTGCAAGATACAAATCCGCTCCTTAAGTATTTACAGCATCAATCCCCTGAGGTTCTCTCTCGTGTAGCGAAGTCTGTAAGCCCGGAAGTCAAGCAGATTATTTCTCACAATGTTCAAGGGCTGGTTGGGGTGTTGCCTTCTGAGTCCTTCAACGTCAAAATTACGACAGATCGGGAAAACCTGGCTGGGTTGTTAGCATCAGCCATGATGACGGGCTATTTCCTTCGCCAGATGGAGCAACGGATGGAAATGGAAGATGTCCTGACTGACTCCTTCTCGCTACGCGGCAATTTGAGTGAAGAGGAATTTACCTGAAATTCGGTCAGTTAGCCTCAGGTTCTGGGGGACGAGTTTTTGCAACGAGATTTACCACTACCTTAGTTTTCTTTTGGAAAGGCCCCCGGTCTGATTTGAATTTGTTGAGCCTGACCATTGCGAATGATTTCGAGCGGCAAGTTTGCTCCGATCGCACTGATTTCTACCTGCGACTGCACTTCAGCAGCAGACTTAACGGGTTGACCATCCACTTTTTGAATAATATCTCCCTGCTGAATACCCGCTTGAGCAGCAGGAGAATTTTCCATGACTTGCACAATCAGCACGCCATCATCCTGGCTAATTTTAAGTTTGAGATCACCGCTTTCGTTAATCTCTCGGCGTAGGGCAGGAGTCAGGTCTACCATCTGAATTCCCAAGTAGGGATGCTCGACCTTACCCTTTGACACGAGTTGTGCAGCGACTCGTTGTGCAGTCTCGATCGGGATTGCAAACCCAAGCCCCTGAGCATCGGCACGAATGGCAGTGTTGATGCCAATCACCTCGCCGCGATCGTTGAGGAGGGGACCACCGGAATTACCCGGATTGATGGCCGCGTCGGTTTGGATAAAGCTGACGCGCTTGTCGGGAACGCCAACCTGAGAGCTGGAACGCCCGATCGCGCTGATGATGCCCGCTGTCACCGTATTGTCCAGCCCCAACGGATTGCCGATCGCGATCGCCCACTGTCCCGGAATCAACCCCTCCGACTTGCCCAACTTCACGGCTGGCAGCTTGTCAGCGTTGATCTTAATCACGGCCACGTCCGTGACCGAATCCGTACCCACGACCCGACCTTCAAACGTGCGTCCGTCCTTCAGCGTCACTTCCACGGTGTCGGTTTCTGCCACCACATGGGCATTCGTCAAAATCCGCCCATCCTTAGACAAAATGAAACCCGACCCGGTTCCTCGCTCCACCCGCTCTCTGGGCATCTCTTCATCTCCAAAGAAGCGACGAAAGAAGGGATTGCGCAGGGCATCGGGGAGATCGCTGCTAGACACTCGGCGAGACGAATCAATCCGCACCACTGCCGGCCCAACTTTCTCAACCGCTAGCGCAATGAAATTTGAATTACTGGCTCCCACCAGCGATCGCAGAGCAGATGGCTCACCCGAACTGGCCAGTGGCTTCAGCAACCCAGCCGATTCTGGAGCGTTTGTCTGAGTCTCAGCTTGTCTCAAAAGGTACTGGCTGCCTAAGATTCCCGCACCCCCACCGATCACCAATAGGGATGCATACGTTGCCAACTGCTTAAACGATACACTCATACATTTAGGGATTGAGTAGCCGTAGTCCTACCCTACTCTAACTGTTACCCACTCATCCTTGCTTGGGATTATGGGCAGGAGGGCGGAGGCTATCCTTTACGCCCAAGTTTCTGAAAGCGCTGGTATGATTGGATCGACTCTTGCAAAACGTGTTGAGCAAGATCCTTGCTACACAAGAGTTCCGGAAAGATCTGCATAATGGATAGATTCAATGGGGAAGAGGTTCACATCCATCACAAAGTTCCACGTCAACAAGGAGGAACTAATCACATCTGAATATACGGAAAGTTTCCGTATATCTTTCTATAGAAGAACGATAACCCGAAAGTTTCTGTATATCCACCCGATTTGGGATAATACCTGGAAGGTTCCGTATATCTGTCATCAAGTCGCGGCTTGGAAAAGTGTTGAGATACATTAACTAGTTTTCTGAAAGCGCGATCGCCTAGCCATGTTGTATTCAGTGCGAGTTTGCAGAACATTACTTAGAGGATAGCAAAGCGTGCAAGATCCCCCTAAATCCCCCTTAATAAGGGGGACTTTGAGCCAACTTCCCCCCTTATTAAGGGGGGCTAGGGGGGGATCGCTGAGTGCTTAACATCACAGACCATACTTTTTCAAACATCCTCTTATATGTAAATGAGTAATGTTCTGCAAAGGCGATATGCTCCCTACCGAGCATGATTAAGCATGAACCAGGAGAAACTGACCGTTTCCATTAATTTCGCCATCACAACTGGCAAAGTTGGAAACAAACCAGATTAGATAAAATCGCCAGATGCGGCGGAATTTGGCAAAGTCAATGCCGTACTCCAGATCTTTCACATAGTCATAGCTGTCATCAAAGTTTTTCAGCCAATTTGCAAAAGTTGTGGAGTAATTGATGCCATTTAGATACCATCGCTGAATCGTTTTAAGGTCTTTGTTATGGCTAGGAACAGCATCAAAATTCCAGTAACGACCGTGAGGAAAGATGTATTTGTGGGTGTAAACGCTGGAAATATTGTTCGGCGTGCGAACCGTGATGATATGAAGAAAAAACTTACCACCTGGCTCTAAGAAAGAAGCCAGTTTCTTGAACGAATTGGTTAAATTTCCCACATGGCAGAAGACGCCAACTGAAAGGATTTTGTCAAACTTTTCGTCAAATTGAGCCTCATTAAGATCTCCCTCCACCAGCGTGAATCGACCTGAACCGAGATAACTTTCAGGCTCCTGCATTCTTCGACGGATGTATTCACATTGCTCATGGCTCAGATTTAATCCCGTAAATCTGACATTCGGAAACTTAGACATGATGTAGTTTGGAACACAGCCCCAACCGCAGCCAAAATCCAGGATATTGTCGCCATCCTGGATGTCTAGTTTTTCAATCATGTCGTCAATCATGTGCATCTGGGATTGCTCAAGATCGATCGCTCCTTTTGCCATAATCCCATACTGTATTTTGGATAGATGAGTTTCCAATCACCCAGCATTCGATTTAGCATCCCTTGTGGAAGGTCATACTGGATTTTCATCAAATCCCTGGAACCTTCTGCCAAATGGTCAGTTTCTTGTAAGACCCATTCATAGGGTGCCAGGAGTGATGGAAAATATTTGAAAAAGATGGGCATGCAAGTATCAAACAGCGATCGCAACACCGAATCAGGAACCTCCAGTCCATTAATATAGGACTCGGCAACTGCCATTTGTACCGCATTCACCACTTCAACGACCCCACGGGTTGCTTTATAGGCCAGGGGGCTTTTGACATTGATGTCACCAATGATAGGAATATAGCGCTGAATATCTTGCCCAGTGGATATGGAAGTCATAATTTCGTCTCCAGTGATCCTTTAAGGATTTTGGTAAGCTATCACAGAAACATTAACACTCAGAGTTCCTTAAGATTGCTCAAAGATTGTCTCAATACACCTTTAGAGAGAACTTGCAAAAATTTATGAACACTATTGAGAATGAAATCTGGATGACTCAAGCAGAATACGCTAAGAAACTGCGTCCCCTGCTCCCTTCAGAAGCATTTTTTCCTGACCGCAACAAGATCTGGATCTTGCTAATTAATGTGGCAATTTTGATGCTGGGTTGGGGAATTGCAGCTCACCTCGATCAGTGGGATTGGTATTTTTTATGGCTCTATTTACCCCTGGCGTTAGTGATGGGAAACAGCGTGATTGCTCTATTATTTAGCACGCACGATTTGTTGCATAGCAGTGCAATTAAAAATCCCTTTTTAAGGCAAGTGATTAGTCTATTAGGATTAACGATGCTATGGACACCGCCGACCTTTTGGAAGGCGGTTCATAATCGAGAGCATCACAATAAGACCAACTCGTTGCATGACCCAGACCGCAACTATTTATATGAGCAACCCAACAACTGGGGAAAATGGATTCAAAATCTCTTTGTGCCCTCGGCGGAAGTTCATCCACTTGGGTTAATCGTGGGTATGGCTCATGCTTGGGGAGTTCATACGTTTCGCAACCTAACCTCAGTATTGTTATTTAACGATGGTTTAACGGAGTACCCTCCCGTTGCATTTAAGGTGAGTCCGAAGGAACGTCGAGCGATCGCGCTTGAATTCCTGATCATCCTGGCAGTTCACCTGAGCCTCTTAACCTACTTGGGATTTCATCCGGTGAAACTCATTCTCAGCTATTTTCTACCAATTTGGATTGGCTATAGTGGCATCATCTTTTATGTTTACACTAACCATATGCTGTGTCGTATGACTAGCATTAATGATCCCCTGATTAATAGTCTCTCAGTCCAGGTTCCTAAATTATTTGATCTACTGCACTTGAACTTTTCATACCATACAGAACATCACATCTTCCCGGGTATGAACTCAGACTACTACCCAATGATTCAAGACCTATTGAAAACTCAATATGGCGATCGCTTTAACTTATTAGCTGCCAGAAAAGCCTGGCATTTGATGTTACAAACCCCGCGCCATTACAAAAATGAAAATACCTTTACAGATTGGTTAGGAGAAAAGTCCGTTACTTGTCCTCTTTCTCGTGAAGACGATCTTGCAGGCTGACTGACATCTACATTTGATGGTCTAATGGCTAAGTTAAGCGGCGGCTAGTGTTCTTTGCATCCTCACCAAGATCTCTTGCTCGTCTGCCCCAACGTGTTGTTAGACCACGCTTCTGCGATAAGTTCACAACTTCTCTACCACTTTCAGCTTGCTGCTTTTGCAAATCAGCAAAGATGGCTTTTAGATCATGATTGAATGAACGAGAGTACTCTTCACGAATTCTGTGGATCTCTTCGACAATCTCATCCTGAAACATCATCAACCTCCAAGCAGTTCATAGGGTGTACAAAGAATTGGCAAATCGTATCCAAAATCAAGACTGATTTCCGCCAACTTTCTTTGAATTTGAGCGTTGGCGATATGCTTGCAGTTCCACGTGAGCAGATAATCCATGCCATGAACCGTTGCGGCTGCGATATGAACAGCGTCAACATTAGCTTTTACAGGAAGACTACTGTGTCCCAAAAATTGCTCTGCTAAATCAAGCACAGATTGGTTTAGATCGAGTAACACAAAATCGCGAATGATTTCGAGTCGTTGAAATGCGATTTCAGCATCTCCTTGTGAGGTTTCTTTTACGACTGCTTGGGAGGAGTAAAGTTGGAAATCATTGCGGCGCTTATCCCACCACTCCCTCGTCACCTCAATATTGGCAGCCACAATAAGATCTCTGCTTGGTCGAGCAGTGAGGTAATCTAAGATACTTGTTTCGATGTAAACACCTTCACTCATATAGACGAGGGGCGACTTTCTCCATCTTAAGCCACACCATCATGCCCAGTCCGCTTCAGAGGCTATGTTAGACCAAACCTTCTCTTACAGCAACACAATATGGCGGCTACTGTCCAGCTTCAGCCAACCTTCTTCCTTGAGCTTGCCCAGTAATCGAGTGACAGTCACACGGGTAGTCCCGATCGCGCTGGCCAAATGTTGATGGGTGAGTCGAACGCTCAAACGAGTTCCGATCACATCGGGTTGACCAACTTCCATTTGCAACAACAGCAGCAGTTGGCGCAGCCTATCTTCAACTCGGCGGCATCCTGCCATTGCCAACATTGCCTCTGCTTGACGCAACCGACGAGCCAGATGCTGAAAAATCCCTTGGGTCAGAGCCGGTGATTGTTGCACTTCCGACATGGTTAAACACATCAAGTCCACATCGGATAGTGCCGTTGCTTGATAGGGGTAAATCAGGGACAGCGGTAACCCAAATGGCATTGAAGAGCAAGCTAGCCCCAGCAGTGCTTCATCGCCATTCGGGTACAGCGTACTCAGTTGCACCACACCCCGGCAAACAATCCAAATTTCTTGGGGATTCATGGGGATTGGCTGCCCAGCCCGGAAAGCCTGCAAATTTCGTCCTTGATACAGCTCTTCCAGAACCTGACGTAAATCATTTTGGTTAGCCGCCTTGGAATCGGAGAGCTGAAGCATATGAAACATCCCATCTGAAGCAATGTAAGCTAGACTACAGCTTCGATCTCAAGGGAAGTTAATTGGCAGGTTGGGGTTAGGTTAAGTTTTCATCCCTCTCCCTCATCCCCCTTCCAAACTTCAATCAGCTGATCGACGGTCATGCCAAGAATCCGAGATAGGGGAGTCAGTTGTTGACTTTCAATCTCTTGACCGTCGTAGATGTCAAGCAGTTCTGCTTGCGACAGTCGAAAGGTGTCACAAAATTTGGCAAATTCTTCATGGGTTAAGTCGAGTTGATCCTGCCGCTCTTTCAGCAGCAGGGCGATCGCACCGGCTCCGCGTCTGGGTCGTTCTGCTCTGGCGATGTATTGCTCTACCAGTTCATCCACATCCTCGCTCTCTTCTCCTATCTGCGCGGCTAAATCCCGGCAGGCCAACCAGAGTGCTTTCCGCAATTTCTGATCGTCATTGAGCGTTTCGATGATCCGAGTGGCAACGGTTGGGGTGCAATAGCCAACTATCTGGCCCTCGTAGAAGATTGGCCCATAGAGATCGGTCGGATTGAATGTCCAGGACTGAGGTTGGTTAATTCTGGCCATTGTTGTTCACCCGTTAGACTTTTTCCTCTTCGCCCTCAACAATATCAAACAGCACGGTGGTCATGTAGTGGTTTGCCCATTCAGCTCCAAACGCTTTCTCTAACACGCGGCGGGTTTTGTCATTTTGCTGTTGTTTCGTGCAGTAGTAGCGCTGTCCTGCCAAAATCTCGGCTTGTTGCTCGGGGGTGGGGTGGGTGCGATCGCCCGTTGACAGTGAATCTCCAAAAGGGCAGCCGCGCGAGAGACGAAAGCGGCTTCTTCCTCCGCTCCATTGGGTCGGATGAAGACACAAAACTCCGAAAAGATGTGTCCCCAGGCTGGCAGATCGCGGGGTTGGGAAAAGGTGGGGTTTGGCAAGTCCTGGAGTGCTGCCCGGTAGTCTTGCGGCAGGGTGCGATCGCAGTTGGTGGGGGAAAGGTCCGCGATCGCGGCACTCACTTGCCCCCGCCCCACCACCAAATCCGTCCCAAACATGGGCAGTGCATAGTCTGGATGGGGAAACATCACGCAGTGCAAAATATCCAGCGTTGCTCCCACTTTTGCCAATTCCAGATGCAGCTTACGAAATTGAGGCGTTTGATAGCAACGGTTTTCAATTCTCAACCGTTCCCCCTCTAGCCGCCCCTCAACATATCCGAGTTCGGCTGGCAAGGGGTAGGGCGAAAGATCTAAGTGCCGCTGCCAGGAAGATTCGATGTCATCCGCTAAACGCTGAATCGCTGGATGGAGCTGCTTACGAAGGGTTGGGGTGGAGGTAGACATGGAATAGGGCGATGATTGAGAGACAGGTAGAGGTTGGAGGGCAATGGGTAATGAGTTTTCGGTGATGATTTAGGTTATCTAAGATTCAAACCTCAAAATTCAAAACTTCTCCACTTTCCACCATTAGGTAAGGCTATCAAAGATTCGATTACACTTGAATCAAGAAGTTGAATTTGGATACATTCCCAAACAAACGGATCAGCACATTTCCGGTTTGCTGTTTCTGCCGCAGCAGAGTTTATGAGAGGACTGCCAGAGAGTGCCAGTGAACCATTCAAAAATTCTGCGGCACACCCTGCGGCGGAACTGCTCCATTACTACGGTTTTGAGCTAGATGGGTACACCGTTGAGGAACAGCTTTGTAGTTGGCTGGAGCACTATTCTACCCAGTGGATCACGATGGCCATTATTGAGGCATTGTATCAAGGACGTTACAAAGCCATTTCCGTCGGGCAAATCCTGGTTCTTTGGCAGCGACGGGGACAACCGCTCTGTCACTTCAATCATGAGTTTGAGCGTTTGATTTGCAATCGGTTTCCCCGTACCCTGGTAGGTTCGCCTGAGGTTTCATCCTCTAACCTGGCTCAGGAACGATGCGCGATCGCGTTTCAACAACCCGTCGGGCCTTATCGAAAATTATCTTACCGAAAGATGTTACTGCAGTTACCCAGCGTGAAAGCGACCTCAAAGTTGGAACGGCTGACCGAGATTCCATCTCTGAGGCTGACCCCGTTGTCAACGCTCAACGGAATGGAGCCAGCTCAACAATCGATACAACCGACCCGAGAAGCGTCTGGTTTACCGGCTAAAGACGGATCTTCAGACAACGTTTCGGGAAAACCACTAGCGGTCAATGCAGAATTGGCGGAGCCTGTTGAGACAAAAGTTATCGCAAATTCTCCAATCGATACTCCTGACAACTCAACGTCCTTAACAGCCATACCAAACCCGCCTGAATCGCTCAACGCAAGTAATCATGAATTCAAGCGTTTCAAAGAGGGCGTTGTCTTTGCTCTCAGTTCTGGACTCGCCGCCCACTCACTGAATCCAAAACTAAAGCTTGAGCTGAGCAAGTTCCTGCATTTGGATTGGCAGCAGTTCATGCACAACTATTCTCCCATTGATCAATTTGTTCCTGAGCTGGAGTCATCGGAATTTCACAGCAAGCTCAGGTCTGTTGCTCAATCGAGTGAGGAAGACGAGGGAAACGCTAACGATAAGTAAACCTTTCCCCTCGGACTAGCATTCTGTATACCGCATCTTATTGATCTTTAAGATCGATACCGCTACAGTAATTTCAAGATAGATTTTTAGCTATCAATTTCTTGGAACACATAGACTTTAATCAATACCAGGAATTGATAGTCTGAATAGCCTTTTTAAGAGGATGTTTGAAAAGGTATGGTCTGTGGTGTTAAGCACTCAGCGATCCCCCCTATCCCCCCTTAAATAAGGGGGGAAATTGGCTCAAAGTCCCCCTTATTAAGGGGGCTTAAAGCCCTTCGGGCATACAAGAAAAGGGGGATCTTGCACGCTTTGCTACAAAC
>JAAUSG010000149.1 GCA_012034055.1 Leptolyngbyaceae cyanobacterium RU_5_1
CCAGGCGTCATGACTTTGGTTTTGCCTGCTCCGGTTAGCCAGTTTGAAGGCATAGCGGCTCCAAGCATCTTCCTCTTCGGTGATGCCCAGGGCTTGCAGTTCTGCATTCACGCCGCCAAATTCCGCGATAATTTGCGACAGACACTCAATCCGCCGCACTTCTTTGAGGTAGATCAGGGTTTCTACTGCTTCTCGCTGGCAGAAGTAGTAGCGAAACTCAAATTCTTCACCACCCACCCCTGACCCCTCCGAGGACGGGAGAATACGACGGTGGGAACGGTTAAACCAGTGGTTGAGCAGTTGAATCGTGGTGTCGCTGGCTCCAATGTAAAAGGCTTCTCGCCATTCCCGCACCGTCGATCGCAGGTTATTCACCAGGTCAATGGGTGAGACTCTGCGTCCCTGTTTCACCACGGCGGGATCACCTGCTTTCTCCGCCCGGACGCGATGGGCATTAGGTTCTTCCCAGGGAACAAAGAGGGGTTCAAGAACGGTGGGATTGAGGGTGGGGGAGGTCATGGGTTATGCTGCATTCCCTTTTCCTGACAACAACTCAGCCATTAATGGCTTGGATTTAGCAAGCTGGCTGACTGCAAGGATGGAAAAGCCCAACAGGTTGCCGTCTAAATCGACTCGTTCCATCACAGCATCATTTTCTGTTTCCCGCATATAACCGGGAGCATCTGAGAAAATGACTTCTAGGAAATCAGCTTCAGGGTCAAACCAAACTTTTACGCGCTCTACCATAGATCCTCTCCTTTTTTAGGTTTATCTGTGAAATACGCAGTCACGATGAAAGCGTCGTCAGGAAGATATTTAACAACCACACAAAGCCATTTATCCCCGATCGCTGTTTGGGTGTAAAACCGATAAAACAGAGCTGCACTTTCATCACTACGAGACTTACGTACCAGTTGTGGTTGCTTGAGAGTGTCGGCAATCTGCGCTTCCATTCCAATCATTTCAGGGTGAGCCAAGATGTGTGCCAACCGTTCTTCGGTCAATCGCACCACTCTATTCTGATAATCGAATAGAACAGGCATCAGGCTACACCTCCACCTCTACCGTAATTGAGGTATCGCAGCCGAAGGTATCGACGACTTTGACGCAGGCAGTGTATTTGCCAGGAGTGGGATAGGTGTAGCCTGCATCGCTGATGGTTTTCAGGCTGCGATCTTTGCGCGTCCGATAGTCTTGCCAGTCGTGGGTGAAGGGTTTGCCGGGATGCCAGTTGAAGTCGATCGCCCAAAAGTCGATAAAATCAAACCCGCTTTTGATCGCCCGGTCCCGAATGGCTTCCAGTTCTTTGCTGGGCACTTCGGCAAGGGAGGGGAGGAATTGGGTGAGTTTGATGTCTACAGTCCGGAGAGATCCCCTAAATCCCCCTTAAAAAGGGGGACTTCCGGATCGGTTCCCCCTTTTTCAAGGGGGGCTAGGGGGGATCGATACACAACCTCCGCCGTCAGCACCGCCACTTCCAAAAACGGCGGCGGCGACTTGCGGTTTTTCTCCATAATTTCGCGGGGAATCTGCACCAGCTTCAACTTCACGCCCAACTCCTGGACCAGGGCATTCACCAGCAAATGCAAATCCATCTCAAACTCCCACGCCAGGCAATAGCACTCGCGCCCACCTGCCTGCGCCGTTGCCTGCGCTACCTGTTTCGCTTCCTCGCGGGTAAACATCGAGTCGATACCATCCACATGACAGAACGCCCCCGCCTTGCGCCCATGCAGCAAGGGTGATGGCATGCTGGTCAGCACCTCGGCTTTGAAAAACTCCAGAATCACCCGCCGATGTTCCTCATCTGCCCCCTGCAAGCGATCCTGTTGCCACCACTGCCGCTCGTAGCGTCCCAGATTATAAACATCAAAGGCGCGATAGGATTTACCCTCACCATGCAGCTTGCGCTGAAGCTCAATCATCCGCTTGCGCGACGTGTGAATCGCAAACCGCCCCAAATCACACATCAACCACCTGCGCCCCAACCGCTCCGCCACCGCTCCAGTCGTGCCACTACCACAAAAGAAATCGGCGACCAGATCGGCTTCATTGGACGAAACCTCAATAATCCTTTCAATAAGAGCTTCTGGCTTTTGTGTCGGATATCCTAACCTTTCTTTGGCTTGACTATTTACAGGATAAACATCTGTCCAAACACTTTGTAGAGGTCTTCCTGAGAGTTCATCTAGATACCTCTTATATTGAGGTCTTTTAACTTTATCGGATGGATACCAAATTCGTCCTTCATCATGTAACTTTTGCATGGTTTTCTTAGAATATCTCCACCCTTTTTCAGGAGACGAAAACCCCATCCACTCATACATCATGTTTGGCCGAGGATTAGGACTAGTTATGTCGCCTAACCTATATTTCCGACCATCTTCGTCTTCGTGAGTATATTTGCTAGCCAAATAATCCTCTCCATATTCCTCAAACTGAGGATTCCAAACGAAATTTTCGCCTTTAGTGCAGAAGAAAATTGTGTCATGAATATGGTTATAAGTTTTTGCATCACTTCGTGCAGATGTTCTTTGCCAAATAACTTCACTTTGAACATTATCAACACCAAAAACTTCATCCAAAATTGCTTTTACATAGTGTGATACGTGCCAATCAACGTGAACATAAGCTGTTCCATAGTCACTTAAAAGCTCTCTGATAAGAGTGAGTCGTTCATAAATCATCTGAAAGTAAGAGTCTTTTCCCTTTCCCCACATATCTCTATAAGCAACCATCTCAAGGATTGATTGATCCTTAAAAACAGAATCTTTCTCTCCAAAAGGTACACTCATCGAAAAATCCGCGCCGACATCAAACGGTGGGTCGATATAAATCAGGTCCACCTTGCCCTTAAACTCTTGCAACAGCGATGCCATCACCAGCTTGTTATCGCCCCAAATTAGCCGATTCCTAAAGTCATCCTGCTTGGGGTTTTGCTGTTCAAAAAGCTCCAACTGCCCCGTCGCCGCCGCTTCCCGCCTTGGTTCATCAATACTCTCGATCCGCTGCATCGGCATCGCACACCCGGCAATATCCACCTCCCGGCGATGACCATACTCGTCATACTTGCCCTCCCACACCAGTTCCGTCCGCAGTATTGACAATGGGTGGGGGTTGTGGGGTCCGTAGGTGGGCTGGGTCATGCGGGTAAAGCGTAAAAGGTGGGCTTAGAGGGTAACGGTTTCAAAGGCAACACGCACAGGACTTTGAGTGGGTGGTAAAAAGTTGAGCTTTTCAAAGCCGATCACCTGACCATGCTGGTCTTTCATCAGAATGACTTCATCGCCAGTTTCTTCCGCTTCTACCTCATCTTGAGGATTACCAAACCAAACCACGAGCGTGTTGCCTGTGCGATCGTAAAAGACTTTTACTTCTGCCATACCACTTCTCCTTCTTTAATTGCACTGGTTCGATAGGCTGTAATCAGAAACCCTTCTCCATTCGATCGTCTTGCCACAGCACAAACCCAACGTTTTGTACCGTCCTCACGGTAAAACAAGTAAACTTGAGAATCAGTTTTACTCAGACGAAGTTCGTCTGGATCGCTCAATGTATTTTGCACATCGATAAGGCGATTGAACATAGCTGGATGCTTAATTGTGACGATGAACTGCCAGTACTCAGTGGTTGTCCGAATTGAAAAACCAAGAGGTGTAACAACTTCAAAGAGAATGTCAGAGTTAGAGGAGGAGTCATCGTCCATATTCCGATTCCTCAGTCTCCACACTCATCGAAAAATCCGCACCCACATCAAACGGCGGGTCGATATAAATCAAATCCACCTTGCCCTTAAACTCCTGCAACAACGATGCCATCACCAGCTTGTTGTCGCCCCAAATCAGACGATTACGAAAGTCATCCTGCTGCGTCTTTTGCTGCTCAAATAGCTCCAACTGCCCTGTTGCCGCCGCCGCCCGCCTCGGTTCATCAATGCTCTCAATCTTCTGCATCGGCATCGCACACCCGGCAATATCTACCTCCCGGCGATGACCATACTCGTCATACTTGCCCTCCCACACCAGTTCCGTCCGCAGTATTGACAGCGGGTGGGGGTTGTGGGGTCCATAGGTGGGCTGCTGGGGCATAGAAAAGCACTGAGGCGCAAACGTCTGACCCCAATTATAGTCATTGCCCCAAATGCCGCCAAATTAGGCTATCTGGACGAATGGCGTGAGTGATTGGGCGATTCTCCAAAGGAGGGGTTGCACTTTGGGGTGGGATTGCGCTTTGAAGTGGGGGGCGATCGCCAATGTTATGAACCCCGATTTGGATGAGTCATTTCAGGTTTAGAGATTGCGCTACTGGAAGAAGCGTTTCGACGCAGTCCGCAAATGAATCATGGCAAGGTGAGTGCCTGGCTATTGTCCCAGTTTCAAGCCTGAATAAGTTTGCATCGAGAACTTTTGTGAACTTGGGTGACAACTGGTACTAATTCGTTGAGCAACGGAACTGAAGTGTCGGAAGATAATCAATTGGGCTAATTTGACGTTGGCTCAATCCATCCAAGCGGCTACTGTTGAGAAATTGGGGTTCTTTGCTGAATGGTAATCACTGAAATGCGCAAAACTTACGACCTGCACGTTGTTGAGACCCGTCCGTTGCTGAGTCCAGCCTTTCTGCACAGTGAATTGCCGATTACAGAAGAAGCCGCTGCGTTGGTTGCCGAGACCCGCGATCGCATCCGCAATATTCTAGAGGGGAAAGACCAACGCATACTAGTCATTGTGGGGCCGTGCTCGATTCATGACGTGAAAGCCGCCTACGAGTACGGCGAGAAGCTGTCCACGCTGCGCACGGAGCTAGAAGATCAGCTTGAGATTGTGATGCGGGTATATTTCGAGAAGCCCCGCACGACGATTGGCTGGAAGGGGCTGATCAACGATCCGCATTTGGACGGCAGCTACAACATCAACACCGGATTGCGCATTGCTCGTAAATTGCTGATCGATCTAGCGCACTTGGGATTGCCAGCCGCCACCGAACTGCTCGATCCAATCATTCCCCAGTACATTGCTGATGTGATCTCGTGGACGGCGATCGGGGCCCGCACCACCGAAAGCCAGACCCACCGGGAGATGGCGTCCGGTCTTTCCATGCCAGTCGGCTTCAAAAACGGCACCGATGGTGGCCTGCGTACAGCGGTGAATGCCATGCTGTCAGCCAGTCGTCCCCATCACTTTTTGGGTATTAATTCCCACGGACTTGCCAGCATCGTGACCACAACCGGAAATCCAGATGGCCACATTGTGCTGCGCGGCGGCAAAAGCGGACCCAACTATGACGCTACTCATGTCGAGAAAGCCGCCAAAGAACTGGCTCAGCATGGACTTAACCAACGCATGATGATCGATTGTAGCCATGACAATTCCAGCAAAAACTATACCCTTCAGCCAATCGCTTTACAGGACGTTGCTGAACAAGTGAGCGCGGGTTCTTCGTACATCATGGGAGTCATGATCGAAAGTCATTTAGTGTCTGGCAACCAATCCATTCCCAAGGATCTTTCCCAACTGGTCTACGGTCAAAGCATTACCGACGCCTGTGTTGACCTGGCAACCACGACTGAGATGCTGCGAAACCTGGCAAAAGCCGTCAATCTGCAATCTCCAATCTAAAATCGCTTGCGATCGCCCTTAAAATCAGGGAATGCAACATCAACAGACAGTCCCACACATCCCTACCTGCACCTGGAGCCGCGCGATCGGCTTGGGTTGGCAAACTCCCTACACCGTTCGTTACGCCAGCAACCTGGACGATGGTTCCTGGCACGGAATGCCTTTAGGCGGCTTTGGAGCCGGATGTATCGGGCGCTCCCATCGCGGCGACTTTAATCTCTGGCATATCGATGGCGGAGAGCATGTTTTCAAGACGATTCCCGCCTGCCAGTTCAGCGTATTGGAACACGTGGGCGACCAAACTCAAGCCTATGCCCTGTGTACCGAGCTGCCGGACGATGGAACGTTGAGTGCGTGGCAATGGTATCCGCTCTGTCGGGACGTTACATATAACGTCCCGACAGGGAAATATCACGCGCTCTATCCCCGCAGTTGGTTTGTCTACCAAAACGTTTTTCAGGCAGACCTGACCTGTGAGCAGTTTTCGCCCATTTGGGCACACAACTATCAAGAAACGAGCTATCCGGTTGCGGTGTTCCAGTGGACAGCCCATAATCCGACGGCGCAACCCATTACGCTCAGCATCATGCTCACCTGGCAGAACATGGTGGGCTGGTTTACGAATGCGCTGAAGTCGCCGCAGGTTCGAGTTCGAGACGATGGCAGTCCGGTGTATGAGTACCAGCCGCGTTTAGGGGAAAGCGTGGGGAATTTCAATCAGTTGATTGAGCAGGGGGCACGGGTTGGGATTGTAATGGGCAGCGGACGTAAAGCGGATGAAACGGATGCAGTCGGTGTAAAACCTATGCGGGAGGGGGAGGGGCAGTGGGCGATCGCGCTGACTAGCCCGGATCATGCTCAAGTTTTTTACCATACGCGCTGGAATCCTGTGGGGGATGGGGCGGAGCTATGGCAATCGTTTGCACGGGATGGTTCGCTGCCGAACGTGAATGATTCGACTCCGGCCGGGGAGGGGGAGCAGGTGGGGGCGGCGATCGCGGTTCGTTTTACGTTGCAACCGGGGGAAACGTGTCAGATTCCGGTTGTGTTGAGTTGGGATTTTCCGGTGACGGAGTTTGCGGCAGGGGTAGAGTACTTGCGCCGCTATACGGATTTCTTTGGGCGGAATGGGCAAAACGCCTGGGCGATCGCGCGCACGGCGCTGAAGCATTACCCAACCTGGCAGGAGAAGATTCAACACTGGCAACAGCCGATTCTGGATCGGGATGACCTGCCCGACTGGTTCAAGATGGCGCTGTTTAATGAGCTATATGACCTGACGGATGGCGGCACACTATGGAGTGCGGCCAGCGATCGCGATCCGGTTGGTCAGTTTGCGGTGCTGGAATGCATTGACTACCGCTGGTATGAGAGCCTGGATGTACGGCTTTATGGCTCGTTTGGACTGCTGATGCTGTTTCCAGAGCTGGAAAAATCGGTGCTACGGGCCTTTGCACGGGCAATTCCGGCTAGGGACGATCGCACCCGTGTGATTGGCTATTACTACACCATTGGTGCCGAAAGTCCCCAAGCCGTCCGCAAAGTGGCTGGAGCGACCCCACACGACCTGGGCGCACCGAATGAGCACGTCTGGGAGCAGACCAACTACACCAGCTATCAGGACTGTAACCTCTGGAAAGATCTGTCCTGCGACTTTGTACTGCAGGTCTATCGAGATTTTCTGCTGACGGGTGCCACCGATATTGAATTTTTGCAAGATTGCTGGAGTGCAGTTGTTCAGACGCTTAACTACCTCAAGTCCTTTGATCGCGACGGTGATGGCATCCCGGAAAACTCTGGCGCACCAGACCAAACCTTTGACGACTGGAAACTGCAGGGTGTGAGTGCTTACTGCGGTGGTTTGTGGTTGGCAGCATTGGAGGCGGCGATCGCAACCGGTCGGGTGCTTGCCGAACACACAGGCGACCTCCAGTTCCTCACCTCCCTGTCCAGTGAAATTGCCACCTTTCAATCCTGGTTAGAGCAAGCTCGACCCATTTATCAGGAAAAGCTGTGGAATGGGCAACACTATCGCCTCGATAGCAACAGCGGCTCCGACATTGTGATGGCTGATCAACTCTGTGGACAATTCTATGCGCGACTGCTCAAACTGCCCGATATTGTCCCCGAAGACTGCACCCGGACTGCACTTCAAACCATCTACGACAGTTGCTTCGTTAGGTTTAATCAGTACGTCGATCGTCAATCCTCCCTCACCCCTCACCCCTGCATCGGTGCTGCCAACGGCGTTCGCCCCGACGGCACCCCAGAAAATCCCAACTCGACCCATCCCCTGGAGGTATGGATCGGCATTAACTTTGGGCTGGCAGCCTTTTGGGTGCAAATGGGGATGCGATCGCAGGCAATGCAGTTGACCGAAGCCGTTGTGAATCAGATTTACGAGCATGGCTTACAGTTCCGCACTCCAGAAGCGATCACTGCCACTGGGACATTTCGTGCCAGCCACTACCTGCGAGCAATGGCAATCTGGGCAATTTACGGGATTTGGGCAAACTAGATCCCCGACTTCTTAGCTAAACCCAACTGCTCTGGCTAAATCCGATGTAGAAGTCGGGGATCTGGGGCTCTAACAATTAGATGGACACGAAATTACAGGTGGACAGGCTGTCTGACTGAACTCCAGTCAAGATTGCCAGCGCTTCATGGCTCTCAGCAGCCTGGATCAGGGTGTCGTTGGTGTTAACTCCAGTTCCTCGAACAAGGCTCAACTGCCCAAAGGTTAGTCCATCCCCAAGTTGAATGGAGTCATGAGCAATGCTGAAATCGGCGATCGTGTCGGTTCCCGTTCCGACTGCTAACTCAAAGCGATCGCTGCCCTCGCCCCCGGTCAACAAATCATCCCCAGCACCGCCAACCAACGGGTCATCTCCACAACCACCAAATCGTGTCCAGCATCGCCATAGAGCAGATCGTCCCCATCCGAACCCTGTACCAGAAGCCCATGCTTACCATTGGGTGGAGGTGTGAATTCAAAAATTGCCCACCTGTAAATTTTCCGGTGACGTAGGGGCGGGTTTTGCCAAAGGTCTCGCTAAGATCCCCAGATTGTCTACCAAACCCGCCCCTACAGAGGCCATCCATAACCAAAAAATTTACAGGTGGCAAGGATTTGTTGAAAGTCGCACATCGCGTCAATGACCAATGACCAATGACCAATGACCAATGACCAATGACCGTTAAATGCAACAGTTATTCTGGTCTACTTACTTAGATTAAACAAATTGCCCAAACCTCCACTTGCCGGTTTTTCATAAATGAGGTTGACAATTTTGTGGATTTGTTTCGATATGAAATGGTCTGGATACCGCAAGCAGAACAGGTCACTACTTTGTAGCTCCATCATTTCCTCACAGTTTGGCAACACTCCGGCTACTGTTGCGTCATAGGTTGTTTCCACTTCTTGTCGAACGGAGTTGAGATCAAACTTTTGGGGGACTCTGTTCACGACTAGAAATAGCTTCGCAACGTTCAACTTACGAGCGATTTCTACAGCTACGGCAGTTCCCTGGAAGTCCTGGCGATCGGGTCGTAGGACAATGATTAGGACATTGGATAGTGTAATTGAAACTAAGGTTTCTTCATTGATGCCAGGATGAGTATCAATAAACAGAAAATCTAATTCCAAGGCGTTAATCAGTTCTTTAATCCCTTTATTGAGTAGCGCTACATTGTAGCCTTCTCGCAGGATGCGGCTAATTTCGCCGACCTTCATACTGGACGGAATCAGGAACACCTTACCGTTCTTCTGGGTTACCGGAGTGGGAGTGACATCATAAGCGGCTTCGTCTACCTTGCAACGTCCCCACAGATAATCATTCAGGGTGAGAGTGATCTGGGTTGGCTCTTTTCCAAACAGAACATGAATTCCCGGTGACTGAATGTCAGTATCAATAATGCCAACTCGCAACCCATAGCTGGCTGTGGTAACTGCTAGATTGGCGGTCGTGTTCGATTTACCAGTTCCACCTCGAAACGAGTGAATGGAGACGATTTTGGACATAAACACTCCTTACTGAATGGTGAGTTAGCAACGATCGCCCAGAGATCGAATCAATTCTTGTAAAACATCGGTCTGGCTGCGTTGGGATTTCTGGCAGTATTGTTCCAGAATTTCGATTTCCGTGTCTGGAAGCTCGATGATCAGTTGGTGAGTGACCTCTTGCTGGGTTAGCGCTTCGACTCGCCGTTGTAACTGCTCAACGTAATCAGCCTCTGAATCATCGGTAGATAGACTTGATGGATCAGACGTTTGTGCTGGATCGACAACCTGTGGCGATCGCAGTGAAGCATCTTCCCCATTCGCTAGAGAGTCCTGCTGCTCGATTTCCTGAGACTGTTGCTGCCATTGCTGAACTTTGTGGATCAGCCCATCGTACTCTGCTAACTGACGGGACTTTTCTTCCTCGTCAATCTCAATTTTGAACAGCTTCTGAACTCCTCTGTAGATTTTTTTGGCGTATCCTCCCTGCTCAAACCGATCCACTAAGACAACGCTGACAGCCGTTGCAATCAAACCCACTGCCGGGGACGCGATCGCAATCCATCCAGTTTGCATCACAAGTGCAAACCCAATTCCAAACAATCCCCCCAGCGCAACTACAACCGCAATTCCAAACCCAACCGGATGACGAATGCGCCATGCCAGAATTCCGCCAACCAGCGACCACCCAGCAATCCACAGCCCTTCCTGCCACTCATGCCAAAACCAAAACAGGGGGCGATCGCCTGCAACCGCACTCAGGATCTGGCTGACAATTTGAGCATGAACGATCACGCCTGGCATCCGATAGGTTTCCTGTTGCCCAGTGCTGTAGGGAGTCCAGAAGTCATCTTTTTTGCTGGGGGCCGTGTAGCCAATCAGGACGAGGCGATCGCGCACCCAATTGGGATCAATCTTGCCACTGAGTAGGTCTGTTAACGTCACCTGTCTGGCAACGTTTTCGGGAGAACGATAATTGAGCAGGATTTGATACCCACCCGCATCCGCCGTTTGGTATCCGCCACTCTTGGACTCCAGACGCTTGAACACCGTTGAACCCAACTTCAACTCATTCGCGGGTGTAAACTCAGGCTGAATTCCCTGATTGGCTAGATAGCGAGTGGCGAGCTGAAAACTCAGGGACATCAAGGGAATTGTGGCATCATCACAAAGATTGTGCGGGCAGTAGAGGAACGGGTTGGAGCACTAGGGGAGCCAGGAGAAACGAACAGTAGACCGCGTCGAATGGTGCCATCCACATCAATCACCTGATCCGCCAAACCCACCTGATCCTCAGAAATTCCCGGTGGAGGAGGCACCCCAGGATTGTCAACGTCACCCGATTTACAGACGAAAACGATGCGATCGCTCCACCGTACCTGCTGGAGTAAAGCAGCACGACCCGTTCCAATGGGCACATCCCTGAGCATATCAACCCCGATCGCGACGGGTTGGTACGACTCCAGTTTTCCCAGGATCTGAGTCAATGTTTGGTCAGATAGCGTTGCTTCCCCAGTTTCCTGAATGTCTTTTTCAGTAATTGCCACAATTAGCAGCCGCTGATCCGGTCTATCATGGGGGCGCGATCGCAGCATCTGGTCAAATGCCTTCAGCTCCAGTGCTTCCAAAACTCCTATCTGCCGCAGTCCAACTACCAACGCTGTGATGACTGCACTGGTTAAAACAACGGAACGACCAAAGCTGACCACGGCTGCCCGTAAATGGCTAAATCTTTGCAGCACAGAACGACTGATTTAAGCAACATGGAGATTATCATACTGATTTCACAGATGAACCAGGCACATCTTCAAAGGCTGTAACGAATGGTTCTTTAGGGATCAGTATGCTAGAGCAGAAGTATTTAACGAATCTACAAGGCTTTCAGCCTTCTGGGAAGTCACAGAATGTTTACTGTGAACATTTGCATACAGAATCCTAAAGAGCCTAACGAATTCTGATTAGCGTTGACTGATGTTTCCTTATGTTGGATGACTGCATAGAATTCGATCATGAACCGTGTAAACCTTTGAGCAACGGCGCTCCAACAGCTAATACCAATTCAACTTATGCCTCCTACACCTGAATCAGGCTAAAAACGCCCAGCCACAAGCACCTTCCAATCTACAATCTAAAATCTACAATCTAAAATCGGTCTAGCGTGTGTACGAAAAATGGTGGTTAATAACTCCTCTCAATGGTGTGTAGCTCTTTTGGTTTTATCTCTAGAGCTGCTTGGCTCAGTTGGTTTGGCCGCTTCAGTGCAGGCGCGTTCACGAAGTGTCTCTGGAAGAGAATCGCTCAACCAACCAGAACAGGTTCACCCGCAGGTCAGCGCTCAACCAACCTCCCTAGCTCAATTCAGTCGCGATCGACCTGCAAGTCTGTACGCGAAAGCGGTGCGCTTTAACCCGCCCAAAGTCGGAAGTCCGCGTCGTCGAACAGGAGCCGCTGTCCGGGGCGGCTGCCCGAATGCCAGCAAAGACAACTTAGTTGCCCTATTGCCAACCACTGAGCCAATCCTGACCGTTTCCGAGTATCCAACGCTGTTTGTTTACCTGCCGCAATCGGCTGCGAGTGAAGCTGAGTTGACGCTGTTGAGTGATAACAAGCGTCAGAGGGTTTACAAAACAACAATCAAGCTGCCCAAGGCTCCAGGGATTGTTGGTTTTAGCTTGCCAAAAGATGGGAAATTGCCTCCTTTGCAAGTTGGCAAGACTTACCACTGGAATTTTTCAATCACCTGTGGTCCTGCAGACCAGGCTGAGGTGGGGGTGGTTGAGGGACAAATCCAGCGGATTGCACTCAGCCCCAGCCAAACGAATGCGTTGAAGAAGACAGCTCTGCGCGATCGCCCCGCTTTCTATGCCGAAGCCGGAATTTGGTATGACGCCCTCAGTAGTTTGGCCCAACTGCGTCGTTCTACTCCCAAGGACGCCGCGATCGCAACCGATTGGGGTGATTTGCTGAAGTCGGTTGGGTTGAGCGCGATCGCGGAAAAGCCCTTGATTCCCTGAGCTGCGATCGCCCCGCTTGCACCTATGACTCTGTTGTCGCATCCGAGTCAGCGTTCGCCTCACTATCGTCTGGTGAATTGCCATTGCGCCCATTGAGCAACGCAAAGGGCCCCGGTGCCGCCGATCGCGATCGTGTTGCAGGTGGCGCTGAGTTGCTTTTGAGCCTCAGTGGGGTCGAGCAGGCTGGCAAGCTGGAACGACGCCCCACCGGATAGCAGGGTGATGCTGGTAACCGCAGAGAAAACAAGGGTGAAGTTTGATCTCATGATGAGTCGCTTGGTTTATTTGGATGCATCTATCGTTGCCTAGCTGTCCTGAAAGATCAGCCCAAGTTTCTACTGTGTTTGGGTTTTAGAGGGTATGAGTTTTGAATAAGTTGAGTATAAGTTTGGGTTGAGTTGCCTAGAATGGTGGTTATTCCGCTTATTCTCTGTTCAATGCCCCCAACGCGATCGCTCAAACTCTCTCTAAATGGCAAACAGCAGGTCGAAGATGTCCTGACAGATAAGGCGTGGGGAAGTGCTGAGTTGGCAGAGGCGGCTGGGATCAGCGAACCAACTGCAAAGAATTTTCGGGCCAGAAAGTCCGTCGATCGCAAGAATTTCGTTCAGTTCTGCAAGGTTCTGGGACTCGATTGGAAGACAGTGGCAGATTTGCCAGCAACCTCTTCTGGATCAGCAAGAAATGTGGATCCCGGCGATCGCCCTCCTACTTCTGAATCTGCTTCAGAAAACCAGGCGATTGAGAGGATGTTTGAAAAGGTATGGTCTGTGATGTTAAGCACTGAGTGATCCCCCCTAGCCCCCCTTAATAAGGGGGGAAATCGGCTCAAAGTCCCCCTTATTAAGGGGGATTTAGGGGGATCTGCA
>JAAUSG010000150.1 GCA_012034055.1 Leptolyngbyaceae cyanobacterium RU_5_1
TGGGCAAAGTCATACGTGCCCATCCGCCATGATTCCTTGCGATGGGCACGGGCAAGACCCTTTGCCCATCCTACGATGATGGGTAGATTCTTTGTTGGAAATCTCCTTACTGCTGGTCATGACAACGATCGCCAGCGAACGCGATCGTAGCGTGCGTCGATGTAGCACAGGTAAGGATAATCCGGGAAATGCCCCAGTCCGCCAGTCCACCAGGGGTTCAGAAACCAATAAAGCTGGTTGCCAGTCAGTCCGTCACAGTAGAGCACGATCGCATCGCCCAGGGCATGGCGGTGGTTGAACATTGGGTTGATGGGCAGCACGGCATCTGCCGGACAGTACCAGCAGACGATGGAAAGGGGGCGACTGAGGCAATCGCGGGCTAACTGCGCCAGTTCTGCCATGTGGGCGATTGCATCTACCACCCTCTGGTTCTCAGGCAGGTAAATTCCACCCCAGGTTGCGTCTGCCCAGGTAAAGCTGCCGTTGGGCAGGATGGGGGTGTGGAGTTGAACGGTTTCAGGCGTCCAGTCAGGGGTGCGATCGCTGAGTAGGACTGGGATTGGCGGTAGGGGGACATCCGGGCTATCTCGGCGGGCGGTTTCCAGGCGTCTCAGGTCGTCGAACAGGGACTGGATGGTTTGCGCCTGGGTGGGCAGATTGCGCCAGAGCTGGATCAGGTGAATCAAGGCATCGCGTTGATGATCAGCAGTGGTATAGATTGCCGGAATGCGCTGGACAAAATCCAGCAGGGCGCGATCGGTCTGGGCCGTTGAATTGGCAATCTCGGCTAGTTTTGGGGTTGCCCCACTGAACACGTCTGGATTTACCCCTAACGCAACGAGGGCATCTGGGCGACTATCCAGGTGCTGCCAGAGCCGAAACCCTTCGACCAGGGCATTGCGTTGTTCTCCCTTGCCCTGATAGAGGCGGGGTAAGCGTTGAACAAAGGCAATTAGCGCTGAATCAAGGGCTGTCAAATCGGAGGCTGGGAAACTGCCCTGTTTCAAGGCAAGGATGGTCGTTTCCCGTGTATCGAGTTGGTGCCAGCGCTGAACGAGCCGCAACAGGGCTTCTCGCTGGTGGGGATAACCGGTGTAGCTGGGCAGGGCTTGTTGAACGAATCGGATCAAAGCCACATCGAGGGACGCGGGTTCGACGATCGCATCGATGGGATCCGGCAGTAGTTTGGCGATCACTCCTTCCCACTCATCCAATCCGAACCAGAGGCGCACCAGTTCCAGGAAGGCGTCTCGCTGGTGGGACAGGTTGAGGTACTGACTGGGCAGGTGTTCGATCTGCGATCGCAAGGCTTGATCCAGATACGCCTGATTGATCGGAAGTCCGCTGGCCTGAATCTCTTTTGCAGTCAGACTAATGTAGGTTTGTCGGAGCGTGTTGAAGTCGCAGCGTTCCAGCCGGGCAGCCGTGAAATCCGTAGGAGGTGCAACGTAGCCGTTGGCGATCGCCCGCAAAACGCGATCGCTGTAGTGTCCCCGTTCACGATTCCAAAACTCTATCCCTTGCCACCCCTGAGCGATCAGGGAATTCATCAAGCTGCGCAGGGTGCTGGCCGCATACTGGACTTGATCTACCCAGGTGTTGATTGCGGCGAGGGAAATCCGATTGGCCGGTGCAATTCCTAACCCCGTCTCGCCTGTTGGCAAAACTGGCTCGTTGTGTACCCTGGACAGGCTGCCAAAATCGGTTTGTGAATGCCAGTTCGGGTGGCGGCGTGTTGGTACAGGTCATCGCGCTGCTTGGGGGTGAGGCGGTGCATGGTGAACGATTTTAGAGGGCAGATTGCAGATTGGAGTGTTTCCTCTCCACCTCTGCTTTCCCATCTTCCCTCACCTGCTCTCCGTCTCTAGCGTTGTTTGTCTGCAAGTCCCTACCTGAAGCTGGCAGGAGCGATCGCGCCGTTACGGATCTGGAGCTGATCACAGGGAATGCGATCGGCCAGAATGGCGCTGGCTATAGTACCCGTGTGAATTTCGAGTTGAGCATTGAGTGGGGATTCAAACAACAGTTTTTGTCCTGGGAAAACAACCCGTTCAAAATACCAGTTTGAAATATTTGAAATTCGCGCAATTTGCATTTTGCTAGTGCGGTTGACATAGCAGCAGAGGACTGGATGAGAGAACTCTAACGTTTGGGTTTCAGAGCAAACCAGAGAAGGAGAAGTCAGGAGATTAGTCATGTGTTGAACGGTTTCTATTAAATCAAAACTGTAAATGCAGGATTATAAATAAACCTTATCCACGTCCAAACCTGGAGTTTTTCTTAAGGGAAAACTAGAGATTCTGAGCTGAACGTGGGTTAAGTAATCCTACTCATCAAGTTTAGAAAATAGCGGGGTGAGAAAACGTTGATTTTGATACATCTTTATCTAAATCTTATAGATCCAGTCCGATTACGGTCAGCTCACGCGGATGCTCTACGGTGAATTGGTAAGAAATTTCTTGCTTAGAGCCAGGTTTGAGGGTTAACACCCAGTCCAGCACACCCATTTCACCAGGCTGAATTTGGGGATAGGTGCGAGTTAGACGCACTTTGATGTGCTCGTTGCGGCTGACGGGGAGTTGTTCGGTCAGTCTCAGGGTGGTTTCGCGATCGCGCAAGTTGGTCACCATCAGACGATAGCCGTAGGTAATCAGGCGTTTGTCCTGCATAAAGCGCTTGTCTACCTTGCGCTCCACCAAATCTCGCTCCAGGGTTAATCCCTCATCAATGCCCAGATTGAGTTTGAATTCCTGCCCAGGGGTAACGTTTTCCAATTGAGTCGTACCAACAAACATCTCATCCCGAAAGATATTGGCTGCACCAGGAAGCAGGGTGGCACCGTCAGTAGGATTGGTGACGATGGCTTGTAAGTACGTAAAACTGACCAGTTTAGGAATGGCGATGTATTCAAACTGACAGGGGTACTCGTTGTCGCTAAAAATCGTGACTTTATGCGGGGAGCCATCACTGGGAATGTTGCTGTTGCCGTCAATTTGAAAAGAAATTACTCCGCCCTCACGGCTGATTTGTGCAGCAACTGTCTCAGCAAAATAGGTTGGGCCCGACGAGAGGTTTTTATACGCTATTTCAGGGTTTGAAATGAGTGCTGCAAGAACCTCTTCATTGAGTTCGACTTCACCTAATGCATCACCTTTTTCTAGGGCAGGTGATGACCGTTGCCTCATCATTGCGGGAGCAGCGGCTGGCATTGGGGGAGGCGTGGGAACAGTGATGTACCAAGGATCGAGTTTGGGCGGTAAGCTGCCCATACCCGGTTTTGCGGTCGAGAGGGTAAGGGTTATGGTGCTCCAATCCTCACCGGTGCTCTGTTCGACCTCTGCCAGATAATCGAGCTGAAGCTGCCCTCTCTGAGTATCGACCCGCAAGTCATAGAGCGGCTTCCAACTGGCGCGATCGACCGTGTAGGAAACGTCCAGATCAAATTCGCCCTCTCCAGCAGGCATAATCCCAACCAGCAGGCTGTAGCTTTCTTGCGGACGGGGCGTTCTGACTTGCTGCAGTTGCTGCTGCAGGGCTTGCAGGTGCTTGTCCAATTCTCGCAGTTCCTGGTTCTGCTGCGCGATCGCCGCTGCCAATTCACCATACTGTTGTCCAACAAAATTCAATAACTCACCAGTTTGGGACAGATTCACCCGTTGCTCTGCCAAGGCCCGCGAGACGCGATCGACGGATTTCTCACTCAAATTTTGGATAAACGTTTGCTGGAGTTGTAGGGCTGCCAGTCGATCGTTTAAGGTACGTCGCTGGTCTTGCAATTGCTGAATTTGCTCAGTCACTTGAGCAACGCGCTTGGCGACCGGTTCCGTGGCATAGATTCGCTCCGTTCGGACGCCCAACAATCGGACTGCGATCGTTCCAGTTCCTTTGACACGCACGGATTCTGGTTGGATGGTAACAGGCAGGTTGGTTAGTATCAATTCCTGCTCTTGCCCGGTCAGGCTGATATGTCCACGTCGCGTTACCCTTGCCTGGTCGGTATAGACCGTAACGGCTGAAATCTGGGTGTCAATGGTTGTAATGGCTGGATTGCTAGTTTCGCTGATGTCCACGGTTGGCTCCTGAACAGGTGAGAGGTGTTAGGTGACAGGGGCTAAAAAAAGGGGTTGGCGAACCAACCCCCGTTCAATGGAGAGTCTCTGCTTGACTAGAGGAATTTAGCTGAGCGCTTCGAGGTAATCACGAACACGGTTGCGGCGTTTGGGTTGCCGCAGTTTTTGCAGGGCTTTGGCTTCAATTTGGCGCACCCGTTCCCGTGACAAATCGAGCGCCCGACCAATTTCTGCCAACGAATAGGGTTGCCCATCGCCCAACCCAAAGCGCATTTGAATCACGTCCCGTTCGCGGCTGGTCAGGTCCGACAGGAGCTGCTGCAGATCGCGACGCAGCGCTTCCCGCATCAGGGTATCTTCGGGAGTCACCTCATCGGTTTCCAGCAAGTCACCCAGCTCGGTGTCCTTTTCCTTACCGACCTTGGTTTCCAGAGAAACCGATCGCGGCACCCGGAGCAGCACCTCGCGCACTTGAGGTGGCGTCATGTCCAGCTCAGAGGCAATATCCTCAATCGTGGCGGTGCGCCCTTTTTCTTGAGAGATTTTGCGTTGAGCTTTCTTGATCTTGTTCAGCTTCTCGGTGATGTGGACTGGCAGGCGAATGGTGCGGCTTTGGGTCGCGATCGCCCGCGTGATGCCCTGGCGAATCCACCAGTAGGCGTAGGTGCTGAAGCGATAGCCCTTGGTTGGGTCAAACTTCTCAACCGCCCGCTCCAAACCGAGAGTCCCTTCCTGGATTAAATCCAGCAGTTCCAGCCCGCGATTTTGGTACTTCTTGGCAACCGACACCACAAGACGCAGATTCGCCTTAATCATGTGCTCTTTGGCCCGAGATCCCTGGAACTGGATCGCTTCCAGGTCTTCAACCGCAAGTCCAGCTAGCTTTGCCCAGTGCCGCTTACCCTCGGCCAGAATCGGTCTCAAATCTGTTACTACCACACCGGCCTCGGATGCCCAGCGCTCTAAAGACGGTCGGTGTCCTAACTGAGAGGTGAGGCGATCGTTGGCTTCAACCAGCCCAACGTATTGCTGAATCGGACCAACCTCCTTTGTGGCGGCTTCCTTGCGCAGTTCCAAAAGACTCATGTAACGCTGCACTCGTTGAGCTTCTGAAACTTCTTCGTCGCGTCCCAAAAGCCGAACCCGCCCAATCTCTTGGAGATACAGACGAACCAAATCTGTTGTACGACGATTCGCCGCGCGATGAAGGTTTGCCGGATCAGCAGAATCCATCTCCAGACTCATCAAGTCATCGACGGCCTGGTCACTTGTGTCAGGACTGTCCGCCTGAAAATTCGGGGTGTACAGTTGCTCGTCGTATTCTGCTTCAGCGTAGAAAGATGATGCTGGCATAGTGCTCGTCTCGGTTGCTCCAGATAAGAGTGGGCTTCAGTCAGCTGCACAACTAGTGTTCCCGCCATCCAGGACTACAGAACACTATTTAGAGTTCCGTAACGATCCCTCTCAAAACGATTCAGGTTGAAAATCAAAAGTTATGCAGACGGGTCTAGGAATATATGACTGGCGTGAATTACTGCACCCGGACAAAGAAACTCATTGTGTCTTCAGCTCAAGAAACACGGCTTTTCAGTTTCCTTAAAGCAGTATAGATACATGCAAGTAGGTGAGTAGTGACTTAAATCAAGGTGCTAAGTTAACCTACATCACCTTTAACCTTCTTTCCTGATTGTTCCGGTTTGCTCCGGAGGTTTATCCTATCTCCAGCATCTTCATCAAATCTTTGACAATTGCTGAAGTTAATTACAAAACCGTGAAGTTTTAATCCTTGAGCTTGCTTATTTGCCTTCAATTAGTTTCATCAATTTCACCAATCTGAATCACCATCCATAGCAGTTTTAGCTAAATGCGGTATGACCTGACTTCCTGGATTCACTTTGAGTGGGATTCGTTCACTCAATCAAGAATTGCTATAGGGCGGTGGAGAGCAACGATTCTTATTCGTTACTCTGGAAGAATGATGATTCAGGACACAGGAATGAGACGCTTACTTTTTTCAGCCAGTTTGTTTGTGCTGTTTGCAGGATTAGGATATGCACAGACTGCCAGCGCTCAAACGGGATCGGCAGGATCAAATTCTGGCAGTTCGCCAAATTATCCCTATGGAACGCGCATTCATGAAACTGGCGTGATCAACACTCCGCGTGGGCAAACCATTTCTCCCAGCGTATCGGTTCCCAATGGTGATGGGTCTATCACGTATTACTACTCGAATGGCAGCTCTGTCACGATTCATCGGAAGCGCATCAACCCCAATGGAGCGTTACTCTCACCCGGCGCACCGAACGGTGGCTTGACAAATAGAGGAACCATTCCCCGCACTGAAACATTCTATAAACCGGAACGGTTTAAGAAGTAGTTGTTATGCGTTTTCTCTTCCTCGTTCTGCCTGTTCAGCTAGTGAAGCTGGTGTTGACGGTGCTGGTGTTTCTAACTCCGGTGCTGGGAGTGTGGTTGGCCTCGTCGCTGGTTGCCTATAGCAATGGTTCCACCTGGTTGGCTGTTGGCTCAGGAATTCTGCTGTTTCCGTTGGTCCCCATCACCTGGGATTTGTCTGCCCGGCGGAAGCGGAGAGACCCTGGAGTGTTGACCTGGGGCGATCGCATCCTGCTGCGCACCCTGCTGCTCAATCTGAGTTTCATTGCCTGTCTGCTGGCACTGCGTCCCCAAACAGCATTCCTGGCACTCTCCACACGGGGCGATTGGATGCTGGAGGGTAGACAGGGTGCACAGATTGAACTGGTTCGTCAAGGATTATTCACTCTGTCCAATCGGCTGGAGTGGCTGTACCTAGCAGTGCGCCAAAATCCCTACAAGCAGTATGCGGATACAACCACGATTCAACCCAGCCCTGAACCGACTTCTCAGCCGATTGGTCAACCGACGGCGATCGCCACTGACACTCCTCAGCCTCAACCAACCCCTACACCTCAATCAAAGCCTCAACCCACTCTTAACTTTCCCAAGACGGACCTGTGGCCTTGGAAAGATAGCGGAATTCATCCAGCAGTGGCAGAGATGCCGGCCAGTGTGGAAACTAGTATTGAGTCCGTGGCCAAGTACCTTGCCCAGCAGGAGCGAGATCCATTTCTGCGGGTGAAAGCACTACATGATTATGTCGCCGATCGCGTTGCCTATGATGCTCCGGCATTCTTTGGACAAGCTCCCCGCCCACCCCAGGATGCTGAAACCGTATTCCGCACTCGTAAGGCGGTGTGTGCCGGTTATGCCAAGCTGTTGGAGGCGTTGGGACGGGCGATCGGGGCGGAAATTGTCTACGTCGTCGGAGATTCCCGTACCCAAATCAGTGACCTGGGTGGCGGCAGTCATGCCTGGAATGCTGCCAAAATCCGCGGCAACTGGTATCTGATCGATGCCACCTGGGACAGTGGGCATGTGGAGGCAGCGGGGTTTACGAAGCAGTATGGCACCGAATACCTGTTTCCCCCCGCCAATGTCATGGTGATCAGTCACTTTCCCGAAAACCCAGCCTACCAGCTCTTGCCAAAACCGCTCTCGCGGGGTGAGTTTTTGCGTCAGCCGATGTTGCATCCGCAGTTCTTTGCTGATGGGTTGAAGTTGGTTGCACCGACGCGATCGCAAACCGATGTGCGGGGAGCAGCGGTGATTCAGCTTGTTAATCCTCAACAACGGTGGCTAATGGCCAGCTATGGAGCCAGGGGCAGCCAGCAATCTGAACGCTGTGCAGTCCAGACGACCCAGGATGCTCAGCTTTCCTGTCCCCTGCCAGCGTCTGGAACCTACGAGGTGCGCTTGTTCAGCGGTGATCAACAGTATGGGCAGTACGACTACGTGGGGCAGCTTGAGTTTAATCAACAGGAGCATGGCTGAATGGCAACCCGCCTCTGGACGTTTCTCAACACGGATATTCGCGAGTTCTTCTCTGTAGAGACTGCTAAAACGGGAGCAGACTCTGCAAAAGCGGTGCTGGAACTGGCGAAAGCGCTGAAAGAACAGGGCCCCAAGGATGCCACTCTGGCTCCCTATGTGCAGCAAATCTCGTCTTTGTTGGATGTGTTGAATTCTCCGATCGCCCAGGTTGTTGGCTCCGCTCTGCCATTTGTCAACATTGCCACCAGTCTGCTGAAGATTTACACTGACTTGACCCAGGAAGAACCAACCCTGGAAAAATCGGTTGCACTGGTCAGTCAAGCGGCTTACCTGGAGAGCTTTCAGGCAATTCTGAGACTGCCAGAAAATCAGCAACTGCTACACCAAATTGGTGATGCACCGACCTCCACAGCCGTAGAAACCCAAATTCACACTCTGGCGAATCTTGAACTGGACGACAACGAAGCGAAACGAGCCCTAACCTGCTTCCATACCTCCAAACTGGCACAGGCATTTAACACGGTGCTGGCTGCTCGATTGCGACAGGCAGGATTGAGTGAGACAGACGCTCGGCGGTTGAGCGATCGCGTTGCCTGGGATACCCATCGCTACATCAACCAGGCACTGGCGGATGCAGGCGAGAGCGTCAAACCCCTGGCCGAACTGTATCGCAATGGCGGACGGGAAGCGTTGGAAATGGATGACGACCACCAGAATCGCTGGTTTGCTCAGTGGGGACAGTTAGTGGGAACCGAGAAAGCGATCGATGTGCAGCAATTTTTGCAAGACGATCGCTGTCCCGATCGCGTCCGTGAACTGGCACGAGAACCACTGCTACTCTACCTCCTGGCAGCCATGCATCGGGATGGCGAGTTAACCCTTCAGATGTTCGAGGGTGGCGGAGAAATCACCGCTAAAAATCTGATTTACTCCAGAACATTGGATTGGGTGCTGACCAAGCAACGTCCAGAGTGGTTAAACCGGGATTTGACAGAAATTGAAACTGAAGGGTTGCAGCAAATTCTGGCTGAAGCGGGCTTGTGTGTTGTCCAGTCAGGTGGAGAACATGCGCCAATCAAAATGATTGAGGCACGGCTTAAAAATGAGCAGATGGCTAAGTCATTGCTGGATGAGGCGCGATCGAGATTGGGAGATAACCCACTCAGAAATGCACTGGCGGCCTTCTATTTACAACCGGGCAAAGGTGGAGACGGATCGGTTGAATTTGCCCACAAAAGTTTTGGCGAATTTCTGTATGCCAGTCGCTTAAAAGAAAGCCTCTCAGAGTGGGCATTACCGGGCTTAAAGCGACAAAAGTTTTACATCTCAACCGAACGGATGGACTGGGAAATCTATGATTTGTTAGGTTTCGGCAGTCTGACCCCTGAAATCGTTGAATACTTGATGTTATTTCTGGATGCATGTCCAGAGATGTTTAACTCAGAGAAAGTGTTGCGTTTATTCAAACGATTAGAAAACTTCTATTTCCGCTGGTGTGATGGAGAGTTCATTGATGCCGACCCACCCACACTTCCTCAGAAAAAGATGCGAATTTTGCGTGAACAATTGGGCGATCGTGATATTTCCATAGGACAACGACAAATCGACATTCATGCAGGCTTAAACGTAATGATTTTATTGTTTGCATTGCATCGCTATGGACAAATGAAGGATGATCTCAAAGCTCAAATCAATTTTCATCCTTGTGTCCAGAAGAATACTAGTGATTTTGATGACAGTCAGTTACGACGAATCATTCAATATAGTTATTGTATAAGAAACACGAGATTTAGAGCAATTCTTGGAGCACTCCTCATAGGTTCAAATCTTAGTAATTCATCTCTTCATATTATGAGTCTATCGTATATAAATCTTTCACAATCAAATCTCAAAGGTGTAAGTTGTTGGAGTTCTGATCTTCGGAATGCAAATCTGTCTAACGCCGATTTATCTGGAGGGAACTTTACAAATACAAGTTTCCACAAAGCTAAATTCTTGAATGCGAATCTTAGCTCTACAAAATTAATCAGCGCGGTATTCGTTGAGGCAGATTTATCTGGTGCAGACTTATGCGATGCAAATCTCGCAAATACAAATTTACACAACGCAAGTCTCACAAACATTATTTGGGATGAGAATACAAACTGGGAAGGTGTGCGAGGGCTGGAAACAGCAATCAATGTACCAGAGGCACTGAAGAAGCAGTTAGGACTTGGGTGAAGATATTGGATGTTGGGGAGCAAATTTGAGTGAAATTACCAAATTATGAGAATGCCATTGTTCCACAAGCAAAAGTTACGAATTACTTACTTTCACTCACTCACCCTGACGGTTCTAGTAAAGCAAGATTCTTCATTCGATTTGGTTTCTCTGCTAACAGTTGGGAAGTACTTGCCTCTGCCTTATATAATCACGCGGCTGCACATGAAGTTGTTAAAGTTGAAGCTTCTCCATTTGGTACTCGTTATGTCATTGAAGGAAAGCTAATTACTCCCGATCATAGAAATCCAATGATTCGCGCAGTTTGGTTTATTGGCAATGAAGAAGCTATCCCAAGATTTGCTACAGCCTATCCTCTAGAAGTAAAGGAAAATGATAATGATCCAGGAATTTGATCGAATTGTGCTAGTGAGTGACTTGCCAGAATTCAACTTAAAACAAGGAGACATTGGAACCGTCGTTTTAATTCATCGCGGCGGTGAAGGATATGAGATTGAATTTGTTGCGTTAGATGGAGAAACGATCGCTGTTGTTTCTCTGTTTGCCTTCCAGATTCGCCCAATTCAACATCGAGAAATTGCCCATGCTCGTCCTGTTGAGGCTTGAACAACGCAAGAATGGATGCGATATCTCTGCCGCGTTCCCAAGCTCAACTTGGGAACGTGCGTCAGGTTACTTCGTAATCTCCAGGGCGGCTTGCAGGCGGGTGGTGTCCCATCCACGGTGGTGGAGGAGCAGCCAGGATTGCAGCAAGTCGGGGCCCTTGGTGTCTCCGGTGAGGGCAACTCGCAGGATGGGTTTGAGCTGGCCTTCCTTGCGGCTCAAGTCTTTGGCGACTTGTTTTAAGAGCGCCTGGGCAGTGGTTTCGGTAAGCGGTTGATGGTCGGGAATGGCGATCGCGATCGCCCGCACAATCTCTGCAGAACCCTCCTGTTTGAGCTTTTTCGTCGCATCTTCGGTGAAGCCCACGTCCGAGATAAACAGATAGCGAGTCATGGCAACGGCTTCATCGAGGCGAGTCAGGCTGGGCCCAATCAAGGCTGAAATTTGCTCCAGCCAGGGGCGATCGCCCTGCCAATCGCAGTCGTATCCGGCGGCTTGCCAATAGGGAATCAGCAAATCGGTCAGGGTGCTGGCAGGCATCGGGTGCAGGTACTGACTGTTCAGCCAGTTGAGTTTGTCCCAGTCGAACTTGGCACCGGCTTTGTTGACGCGATCGAAGTTGAAGTGTGTTGCGGCTTCGTCGAGCGTGAAGATTTCGCTCATCTCTTCAGTGGGCGACCAACCCAGCAGGGTCATGTAGTTGGCGATCGCCGCTGCCAAATAGCCCATCTGCTGAAAGTCTGAAATCGAAGTGACGCCATCCCGTTTGGACAGCTTTGCCCCTGCCTGATTCAGAATCAGTGGCGTGTGTCCAAACTCCGGTACCTTAGCTGCCAACGCCTCATACAGCAGAATTTGCTTGGGCGTATTGCCAATGTGATCCTCGCCGCGCACGACATGGGTGATTTGCATATCAATATCGTCCACTACGACCACAAAGTTGTAGAGTGGCTGCCCGATGTCATTACCGGAAGCAGCACGGGCAATCACCATATCGCCACCCAAATCGCGCCCTTTCCAAACAACTTTGCCCCGCACCAGGTCATTCCAGGTAATTTCGCGATCGTCATCAATCCTGAACCGAATCACGGCTGTGCGACCTTCCGCCTCACACGCTGCGCATTGCTCTGGAGTCAAATTGCGGTGGCGATTGTCATAGCGGGGTGCTTCCCCCCTCGCTTTCTGAGCCTCGCGCATGGCGTCTAGCTCTTCGGGGGTATCGTAAGCGCGGTAGGCTAAACCCTGGTCGAGTAATGCTTGAATTTTTTGCTGATACAAGTCCATGCGTTGAGATTGAAAGAAGGGACCTTCATCCCAGGTGAGTCCCAGCCAGGTCAAGCCATCCAGGATGTTTTGGGTGAATTCGGGGCGCGATCGCTCCAGGTCAGTATCTTCAATCCGCAAAATGAACTTGCCGCCGGTGTGACGAGCAAACAGCCAGTTAAACACAGCAGTCCGGGCAGTCCCAATGTGCAGGTTGCCAGTTGGACTGGGGGCGATGCGAACACGAACAGTCACAGCAAAACTCTCAAGAATCAGAACGTTTCCATGCTATCTGACTTTGAAACTCACTGTTCGGACTTTCGGAATTGCCTCTGATTCAGAGGCGATCGGCAAAACCCGCCCGTACAGAAGAGTGTGGTTTGATTCAATTCGCAGTCCTAAGCCGGAAACCCAGCGTCTTCAAAATCATCGGCAACAGCTTACTGCACGCCTCCACAATCTTGGCCGTATCTGGCAGCCCCTTCAGCGTCGCCTCAAACATCTTCTTCGCCTTGCGCACCAGTCCTTCTTTCTGTGCCGGTTCCTCCGTCTGTTGCGCCGTCGCCAATCCCTGCACCTGCTCCAACAAATCGGCTTTGTCGGCGTCGGACAGATCAGCGTCTGATTCAATTACCTGTTGCAGCTGAGTCAGCAATTGTTTGAGGCTGGGCTGCTCTGATTCAGGTTCATCCGGCAAATGACGAATTGCACTCGTCACGTTACCGCTAATTTCTCCTAAGTTAACTGTAGAACCAGTGACAGAAAAGTCTCGGGTCTTTAGGATTTGGTATGATATTGTAACATCTTATACTTTTTCAGGGATATGCAGCCATTATTAACTCAACTACTAAATTTAGACGGAGTTACTGTCGAAGATTACCGCGACTTAGGAGCGCAACTTGTTTTAGAAGTTGAGGCAATCAAAGACTGGGCAATCTGTCCACGCTGTGGTCAAACGAGTCACAACGTTCATCAGAGCCATTTTCATTTAGCCCACGATTTAAGTATTAGCAACCGACAAGTCTTGTTAAAATTTAATCGTCGCCAATTCAAATGTCACACTTGTAAAAAGCCATTTAGCGAGGCATTAGATTTTATCGGTGAGCGAAGGCGATATACCGATCGTTTTGCCGAAATGATCGTCAACCAGGTGATCCATAGTGATACCCCTAATGTGGCCCGAAATAACGGTTTAACTGACGACGAAGTTTGGTCAATGGTGGAGTATATCAGTAAAAAAAAGGAAGTATTGATCTGAGTGCGCTACGGCGATTGGGGATGGATGAAATTGCCTTAC
>JAAUSG010000151.1 GCA_012034055.1 Leptolyngbyaceae cyanobacterium RU_5_1
AGTCACTCAGGGGTAGTTGTATAAAGGAAAGGATGACGATGCTAAACTGTTGAATCAACCATTCAAAATCCCTTTCCTTTTTAAACCTTGTCCACGTCCAGACCTGGAGTTTTTCTTAAGGGAAAGCTCTAGATACCGGGCTAGACGTGGCTTAGAACTACCTTTATTTAACAGGGGTGTTGGCAAGTCGCAAGATAAGAACTAAGTATATCCAGAGGAGAATTCTGGCATGACATTTGACTGTATTGTTGTGGGAGCTGGACCGGCTGGAGCAACCGCTGCCTACCATTTGGCAAAGCGTGGGCGCTCAGTACTAATCCTGGAGAAGGCAGCATTACCCCGGTATAAGCCGTGTGCAGGAGGGGTGTCCCCCGCGATCGCCGAATGGTTTGACTTCGATTTCACGCCCGCGATCGCTGCAAGGTGGAGAACATTCGCTATACCTGGAAGTTAGAGGATCCAGTGGATGCCAGGCTAGCAACCCTTGAGCCGATGTGGATGGTACAGCGAGATGTATTTGACCATTTCCTGGTTCAACAAGCACAGAAACAAGGGGCTGAGCTAAGGGACAATACGGCGGCAACTGGAATTGAATTTAAAGGCGATCGCTGGCAGGTGAATACGAGCAACGGCCCGGTTGAAGGTCGCTATCTAATCGCCGCTGATGGTGCCGAAGGCCCGATGAGCCAATGGTTAGGGTTCAAAGAACCCAAGCGTCGTAAGGGAGTTGTTCTGGAAGCCGTAACCCCTGGCGAAGAACACACCGACGCTAAATTTGAGTTTGGCATGGTGAAGAACGGCTACATTTCAAGCTTCCCGAAAGGAAATGGTTGTTCTTTTGCGATCGCGACTTTCCGTGGAAATGACCCAAATGACCTGGAAAAATTGGTCGCTGAGTATGCCGAAAAATCTGGTATTCCGATTGGTACCTGCAAGCAATTTGTTCATTCCCTGTGTCTGTGGGATGGCAACCAGAAGCTACATACCCAAAACGCAATCCTGGCTGGAGAGGCTGCTTCCATTGTTGATCCACTCCTCGCCGAGGGGATTCGTCCCGCTATTGCTACTGGCGTGAAAGCCGCAGACGCGATCGACCTGGCCCTGGCAGGATCCGTAGATGCTTTGGAGACCTACAGCAAAACCATCAACGACGAATGGGGCACGGAAATGGCCTGGGCGCAACGGATCGCCGGAGCGTTCTATCGCTTTCCTGGAATTGGCTACAAACAAGGCATCAAACGACCGGCCGCCACAACTCGCTTTGGGCAAATCCTTTGCGGTCAGCTTCGCTACTCCGACATTGCCAATACCATCATCAAGCGCCTCAGCGGTGGCTTAATTCCGGGTATGGGTTAAGGCATTAGGCTGAGAAGTCGGATTTCTTCTCGTTGAGTTGATGAAATTTCAGGGCTTGACACTAGAAATCCGACTTCTTGACCTTTTGCAGTCGCTCTTACCGAGACTGAAGGAAGCGACCAGCGAGAGCCATTGCGTCACCGATGTCTACATCACCATCGCTGTCGGAGTCCAGAAAGGCGTTGAGGACGGTATTTCCACCTTGAGCGCCTTGATTGCTGGCTCCAGTACGCAGCATGTTGAGAACAAGAGGAACAGCCATTGTCAGCAACCCTTGAACTTGCTCGGCAGACAGTCCGGTTCGCTGCGAGATTGCCTCACCAACTTGCGCCTGCTGCTCTGGTGAGAACAATGCTTGAACGGCCGCAGGATTAGATCCAATGCCGCCGAACTGATTGACGATCGCCTCAACCTGCCCTGCACTGCCTTCTGCCTGTTGTTGCTGTAGAGCACCACGAACATAGCCACCAACCATCGATATGACAGATGGATCAACCCCATAGTTACCGGCTAGCTGTTGCGCAGTGTTCAAAATGCCGCTCAGTTGGTCTTGATTACCCTGCTGATCGGGGTTGGCGATCGCGCCCATAATTTGGTCAAAAAGTGCCATTGCTGATCCTCAATTTCTGAACAGAAAGGCTCAGTTGCAAACTACTGAGCCTTCAATAACCTTACAAGGGAAAAATCACAGTTGCTAAATTTAGTGCTTAACTAACCTTTACCTGGCTGCTGTCAACCGAGGTTGCACCACTGACTCCTGATGCGATCGACTTCGCCTGATCGAGAGTTGCCTGGTCAGCCACTTCCCCCTTCAGCACAACCGTGCCACCCGTTTGGGCTACCCACAGTCTTTCCTCATCTTCAAGTCCATTGTCATCAAATGCTTTGGCAACCCGTTTTGCCAGCCCACTCTGGTCATACTCACCGTTCAAACCCACACGCTCAGGTGGAATCGCATCCCCAGTAGGAGCATCTGCTGGAGGGGCTTCAGACTTTTGTCCCCCGAAAATTCTTTGTAACCAACCCATATAGAGATCTCCTAAGTCGAACTTTACGAAGCACCCTAAGCATCCATCCAAAAAATTATTATCTGGAGAACTACACGACTAAATTTGATCAGGTTGTTCTGGATAGCCTTACAGGTGCATTTGATCAGAAACCTTATCAGAAGTGCCTAAAAAAACTAAGTGGCCAGGGGAGTATCCAGACGGATCTTAAGAAAGATTTCCAGTAAGAGAGAAGACTTTTGGCGGCTAAACCACGTCCAGCTCGGAATCTGTAGCGTTCCCTTCAGAAAAACTCCAGGTCTGGACGTAGACAAGGTTTAGTTTACAAAAATGGCTCAGGTATTTAGGATTGAGGCAGCGAAAACAGTAATATCCGTATTTGCCAGGGTAGCCTTATGTCGAATTCCACTCCTCCCGGTCAGCGCCCACCTCGTCTCAGAGATGATGAGCCGATCGCGCTCCTTGTCGCTTTTTTGGCGTTTGGGGCGATCTTCTTCTGGGCACTCACTCAGGGTCGAGAAGGATTCAATTGGGCAGATTTTATTCCAGGAGTAACCGGAGCAGCTCCCAGCAAAGCACCTGCCGTTGGGTTATCTCCTGAACCAACTATCTCTGCCACGCCGACGGATTCAACCGTTTCGCCAACCAGTGCAGCAGTTCCTGATCAAGGCACGACTCTTCTCACCCCCGCCAGCCCAGCAGAGGGGTCTGCCGCGCAGCCCGAATCAATTTCACCTACACCATCCGCTTCTCCTGCACCGACAACACCCGCCTCATCTGAAGTTGGCGAATCCTCCCCAAAACCAACCCCAACGACTGTGCCCGGTTCAGCGATCGCCTTTTCCGATGTTCCCAAAGACTACTGGGCCTATCCCTTCATCAGCCAGCTTTCAGCTCTTGGAATCATCGGAGGTTTTCCCGACGGTACATTTAAACCCAATCAGCCAGTTACTCGGGCAGAGTTTGCCGTTCAAATCCAAAAAGCATTCACAAAACCCGATCAGCTATCAACTAAGCAATTCATAGATATTCCTGCCGGAAACAAGTGGGCTGTTGCTGTTGATAAAGCCGTTAAAAGCAACTTCATGAGCGGTTACCCAGATGGCAACTTCCGCCCAGATCAGCAAGTATCCCGCACAGAAGCGGTGATCTCGATTGTTAGGGGGTTGGGGCTGCAGCCGCCTGCCGACTCAGAAGCACTGCTCCAGCCCTATGAAGACCGAAACCAGGTTCCAGACTGGGCGCGATCCAGAATGGCAACGGCAATTGAAGCCAGGTTGTTTTCTGGAGACCCAGATACAAAGCTGCTCAGTCCAAATCAACCAGCCACTCGTGCTGATATAGCTGCACTCCTCTATCAAGCGCTTGAGTCTAATAAGTAGGTGAGCACAGTTAACTATCAGGTTGGATTGTCATTTGTCATTGGTTCTTTGCAAATGACCAATGACAAATGACCAATGACTAGTAACGTTTAGATGATGCCCTGGATTCGATTTTGAACCCTGGTATTGCATTCAGTTCGGTGTCGCTGAGGCTGTATTGTTCACACACCAGACTCAATCGATCGCCAGTGGTTTTGACCCGATTGACAGAGTGAGTCAGGTCGCCCTGAAAGTAAAGCAGCGTATTGATTTGCGGTTTAATCTGTCCAACGTGCTGTTTGCGGTTTCGCAGCACCAGTTCTCCACCCTGGAGGTTGGCTGGCACTTGAATATAGAGAACGCTGACGATCGCGGGTGGCTCAATGGTTTTGGAGTAGGAGCGCAGGGAGCGATCGATATGCGGATCGACGCGAGAGTCTTCCTGGAGCAACAGTGGGTTGAGGTAGAAGGCATTACAGATTGGCTGTAGCGCCTGCTCTAAATAGAGCTTGAAGAACGGGAATCGCCGCTCGACGTTTGCCAGGTGCGATCGCTGAAACACCACCGAAAACCCTTTGGTGCCAACAAAATCTCGGTTCAGGTTATTGATGGCAAAATACGGACACGCCAATATTTCGCCCCGCAGGTCATTGAGGTAGCCGGGTGGAAAGGCACCAGGTTGTTGGCGGTAGTACTTCAAGGGAGGAATGTTGAGCCATGATCATTGATGATTATACGGAAGCTGAGGCACTCACGAAAAAACTGGAAGCCAGTTTACCGATTACGGCGCGTCCGGGGAAGGAATACCTGAAGATGATGCGGGATAAGGGAGAGGCGGTTTCAGAACACAAGGAACTCACGATTGAAAAGGTCTTCTACTCAGGCGATATGGGCGGAATTATTTGCGCGATCGCTCCAGATCCGGAGCAAAAAGAAGTCTATGCGATTTCTATCACCCACTTAAGAATTGATCCAGATCATCCTCTGGCAGCAGAGGTACAAGCCTATCAACGCAAGCGAGTCAGAGGATTGAAACTGCAAGATTCAAGAAGTGTGATGGCTGAATTGATGCAGATGAAGCAAGCAGACAAGAAAAAGCGTGGCAAAGGTTTTGGGAAATCGTGAGGCGGTAAGAGCTTTAACCAGAATTCACATGAGTGGTTCAGATCGTCTCATCTGCGATCGCTGTACCTGAGTCAGCGATTAAAAAGCTTTAATCGTTTTTCTGTTACACCTGTTGCGGACTGGGGCATTCTACAGGGGACGATCATCATGGGTACATAGTATGTCTAGCATTGGTTTGAATAAGTGGATTGTTAGTGGATATTTGGCAGCAGATGCTCAGGTCAAAACCGTTGAGCTTCGTGACGGTCAAGCGGCTCAAGTCGCGAACGCAATGTTGTACGTGCGCAAACCGAAAAATCGCAAAGAATCGTTCACAGTATCGCTCAGTATCTGGGAGAAATCAGCGGCGTGGCGTAAGCTGCAATATCTTAAAAAGGGTTCCACCATCATCTGCACGGGCAGTATTGAACCGAATCCTTACGTGTCAAATAATGGCAATGTTCCCAAAGCAGGGTTAGAGATGTCTGTACTGGATATCGACCTTGACTTTGTTAAAGAGGAGGAAAATGGCAGCCCGGAGTCTGAAGAGCAGCAAGACAAAGTAGGCGTTGCAGCATAGAAGCAGCGATCGCGTCCAAAATAAGGGCGATCGCGTTACGCTTTGAATCCTGCTGCAGGACTCCTCAAGCCAACAGTTACGGTTCAAACCTGTTGTTGCGATCGCACCTTGCGGATCCTGTGCAAACCTGAGTCGCGCTTGGGTTGTTGGGTGAGTTTGAATTTGCTTCCAGATTGATGGTTAATTTCCTACTACCCATTACCCGATCTCATTCAGTGAAATACATGGACATCAATCTTCCCGAAGTCGTTGCGGAAGTGACTGCCGCCTTCAATCGATATGAAACCGCATTGGTGAACAATGATGTTGCAGTTCTGGATCAATTGTTCTGGCAAAGTCCACATACGATTCGGTATGGTGCAACGGAGAACTTGTACGGTTACGATGCGATCGCCCAATTTCGTCGCGATCGCTCACCCGTTGGACTCGATCGCGTTCTCATGAATACGGTGATCACTACCTACGGATACGACCTTGCTATGACAAACACAGAATTTCAACGCAAAGAGTCTGGGAAAACTGGACGACAAAGCCAAACCTGGATCCGAACGCCCGCAGGATGGCGAGTTGTTAGTGCCCATGTGTCTTTGTTATCGGAGTGAAGTTATTCATTCTGACGTCCATCGTTAAAACTGATCTGAGTGTCTTGACCCTCATTGAAACTGATCTGGGTGTCTGGCTGATTTGACTGTCTACCGCCAGGATTGGTGTAAGTCAGGATGACTTGATTGCGAGAGTCTTGACCGGTTTGAAGTCGGTCGCCGTCTTTGAGCAAATGCCCCTCTTTGGTATGAATGGGAACCCCATCTAGAAAAATGCCATTTGTACTTAGACTGCGGCGATCGCCGTCATAAATCCGGTAATCCGTTCCTTCCCGCTCCAGGATTGCATGGTGTCTAGAAATCACTTCCCAGCCATTGTCTGGAACGTTCAGGTCTCGACAGTCGCGATGCCCTAGCCGATGACGGTCTTTGTTCAAGTAAAATCGTCGCACCTGCCCATCTTGATTCTTCAGTTCCACAAATGGCTGAGTACCAACCACGGTGGCAGGACTGAATCCCCTACCGCCGATCTGGGTTGCAGCTACTGTTTGACGGGGTTTGGGTGGCTCGATGGACGAGTCTGGCTTGACTGACGTTTCGGGTAGTTCGGGTGCTGGCGGTTGTGGAGTGGATTTACGCATATTCAGCGGGTAGGCAACGGGTTGTGCCGCCGCTAGCTGATTGGCTTGCTGGTATCTCCGCCGCTCCACTAAGAAATAAATGGCGTAGGCAATCAGCAGCCCCCCTGAGATGACAGCCGTACCGATCAACCAAAGGGTTTTGCCTCGTTGCCCCTCTCCCTGAGCGATCAGTTGGTCGGTCTCATAGCTGAGTAAAATGGCGTCTGAGTGGTACGGATACAGTTTCTTGACCTGCTCAAATTTTGCTTTTGCTTGCTCGAATTTTTTTTGCTGGAGAAGGTCAAGCCCTTCACGATAGAGGCGGTCCGTGATGCTGACTTGATTAATCCCTTTAATTTGTCCGGCCAGACTTCTAATCGTGTTACTGGGGATTGCCAGGGAAACACTGCTACCCTGGGCAGAATCTGTGTTGGCAGGCGAAATCATCCCGATCGCCTCACCGTTCTGATTGAGCACTGCACCGCCTGAGCTGCCCGACGGCAAACTGCCTTGAAGCTGTAACGCGAGTCTACCCTTGGCATTGGAAATCTGACCATCGATAATCGTAGTTCTGCCCAGTGATTCGCTTGAGGGGGCATCCCCTGAAAAGAATTTTGAGAAAAACGCTTGCAAATTCCCCTCAATTGGATAAGCCGCGATCGTGGCTGGATCTTGAGGTTTGAGGGTGCTTGAGTTGCCAAGCTGGAGAGTGGGTGCATTGGTCACCTGAATTTTGATCACGGCAACATTGTGACCAAGCCCATCTTCAGGTATACCCAGTCTCGCAATTTCAAATGGAAAGAGATCGCCAGTTGGTAAAATAACACGACTAAAGTAGCTCACGCCTCGCATGGTTTGGCTGCGATTTCTGATGTCAATTCTCGTTGCCTCAGAAAGGCCGTTAACGTTCTTCGTACCGGCAACCCGTTCTGCGATATACCTGAACAGATAGTCTTGACAGCCAGCACTCTCAGCCGGTGATAACAACCGTTGGTCTGTGACAACATACCCGTCAGCGCTGATAAAGTAGCCTGACCCAACTTCCCCAACGGTAAAGGGGTAGTCAAGGCTGCCATAAGAGTAAATGCCAGAGCACCCTGCGACAACCCGCACCAGCGCAGGCTTGGAATAGGAACCAGTCTGTTGTTTGGAGTCAGCTTGTGAGTCCTGCGAGAAAGCGATTTGAGCTGGGATCAGGGTGGGAGCTACAAGCAATGCTGCAAGGTGTCTCAGCAATTTGGCATCCTCCTCGTACTGCGCTCGCTTAAGAGTCCGGTTAAAACCTACATTAAGCATTTTTATCGGCCATTCTATTCGATAGATATCGCAGCTACCAGCACAGACTCTGGAAAATCATCGAAAGTGGGTAATTCAAGACTTACGCATTTTGCCCAAAACTCCGAGTTTTGGGCAACTAAACCTTGTCCACGTCCAGACCTGGAGTTTTTCTTACGGGAAAGCTACAGATTTCGAGCTGGACGTGATTTAGGTTGGTCGTGATGTTTGATTCTTGGTCAAAAACTCCGAGTTTTGCGGAAGTCCTATGATTGTCACTTCTGATTATTCTTCAAGGGAAATTGCTGCAACGTGCTCCATGAGTAACCGGTGGATGAAGATGTAGCCGCCGCCGACTTTTTGCAGAAAGATGCGATCGCTGGCGTAGTTGAGAAACTGGGCATAGTTCCAGGGAATCCAACCCCCGAAATAAAGCACGAGCCGAAGCGCCAGGTGATCTATACAGGCAATGCCTCCGGCCAGCAGGGCTGGCAACACTCCGGCACTGAAAATCCAGAAGCGTGAAACCTGCAGCAGGCTGACGGTTAACACCATGACTGAAATACCTGCTACGGAAATGATGGCAGCATTTTTGGCAGACTGCCAAATTCCTTGATTGGGCGTAATCTTGGTTTCAATTACGGCACCGTAGCTCAACCCATTCACCACGCCAAAGAACAACCCATAGAGCAGCCCAGCCAGGATGCCAATCAGGGGACGACCGTCCACGATCCCCAAAAACGGACCAACCAGCAAGCCAAACCCCAACCAAACGGCGGCAGAGTTCCTCACGGTTTTCCAGGACCATTTGAGGGCGTCAACGGCTTGGATGTTGTGCGATCGCACGGCAAAAATACCGTCGGTGATTCCATCAATTAGAATCATCAGCACGGCACCGGTGATCCCGACGATCAATCCGGCCAGGGGATTGACGGTGAGCGCCAACGACAGCCCTAGAAAGATGCCGCTGATCAGCCCATTGAAGGCACTATAGGCCCATTTGCGCGGGTTGAGATTGAAAAGATGTTGCTCTTCAGAGTCAACCCAAAAGCACAGTTCATGCATGAGGCCGGCAGTCACGCTCACACTGAGGGTGGCGACCAGCCCAATGGCCAATCCAGCCACCAGTCCAGCTTGGATGCCGTGAGAGATGCCAAACATCAGCCCGTAAACGAGTCCAAAAATCAGCCCGGACGTGATGGAATACAGGTGTCGTTGATGTCCAGCACTCAACCAGGCAGGCTGCATCTGTTCAATCAGGAATACGGTTTGGGACTGCCGGGAAATCTGTTGAGCTAGCCAGATCAGCCAGTGCAGGGTTTGGGGTTGGGAGTATTTCTGGTGGCTACCCCGACGCTTAAACATCTGTTCAAGATAGAGGTCGAAGAGCTGTTTGCGGCGTTCTTCCACCGTATTGGTTTTGGGCAAATCCTTGTCGGTGACTCCCTGGTAGGCCAGCACCACAATGTTGAGCATCAAGGGCGATCGCGTCAATTCTTGTAGCGTCGTGTCCTGTTCCAGCAGCCGTCGCAGTCCAGTCAAATCAGCACTGAGACTGCGCAGGTAGTGGTGGATTTGCTCTGGTGTCAGTGCTCTCAAGTAAATGGCACTTTGCAGGTTGAGGCGGTTGGCAAGCGCTTCATAGTCTTTGATGCGGCTGCAGACGACCATTTCGGTGCCATAGTTCTGCTGAAACTGGTTCAAGGCAACCACACAGGCATCCCGATCCGCCGCCCGCACTTCATCCAATCCATCCAGCAGTAGCAGCAATTGTTGTTGTTCAACCCAGGGCTGCCCAATTTTCTTGGGAACCTGGTACTTGGTGTTGAGTTCTTCTACCAGCCAGTTGGCAAAGGCCGCGCCAGCATCCCGTTGCGCGATCGCGCGTCGTTGTCCAGACCAGGAGGACAGGTTGAGGACGACTGGGATCAACTGCCCGTCGTCCTGCTCCGCCCGGCGCAACAGTTCACGGGTTAATTGCAAAAGCGTCGTGGTTTTTCCAGCCCCCGGTTCCCCCAAAATCAGCAGCGATCGCCCACTGCCAATCTGATCAAACACGGAAATGATCGGGGTTCCCGATGGCAAGGTTCGCGCCGGTTGGCTCCGGGTTTCCAAGGCAAGATTCCACGGCGACGCGATCGCATCCGGACGCTCCTCGATCCCCAACGCCATCAGCACCTGGTCATGCAGGGAAGTTTCCAATACTCCCTTAATCCAATAGTTGTTCACTTTACTGAGCAGCGCCTGCCGATTACGAGACTCCTGGCGACTCAGGGGTGCCTGAACGGCCGCAGAGCTGCCAGAACTCTGGTTGTCCTGAAGCGTGAGTGGGTTCTGAGCCGTTGGACTGTTGAGCTGGGGGTCATTCTGCTGGACTGTGAAGGACTGTACTGGTGTACTGGTTGGCGGCATGGTTGGCGGAACGACCTGGTTCGTTGGTGGTAGGAGCCGAGGCGATGCGATCGGGAGGGGACGTTCAGGGAACCCCAACGGCTGCACTGCCTGCAGAGCTTCAGCTGCACTGGGATACCGCTGGCGATAGTCGTAGCGCACCATGATGTCTAAAACCTCTGCCAGCGCTGGCTGATGGATAAATCCCTCAACAGGGCACAGCGAAACTCTCCCGTTTGGGGGTCGGTGGGTAGCTCGGACGGGGCCAGTCCGGTGAGCGCTTGCAGAGCAACCATGCCCACGGCATAGACATCGCTGCTCAGACGGGGCTGGAAGGATTGCTGCTCAACGGGCATGTAGCCGGGTGACCCGATCGCGATCGTGAAGGTATTCTGACCCGCGCCCGTCAGGGGATGGGTACTGATTTGCTTGACGGCTCCAAAGTCAATCAGCACCAGTTGCGATCGCGCTGGCGATGAATAATGTTCGCGGGTTTGATATCCCGATGAATCACCCCCTGGGCGTGGACAAAGGCTAGCACCTGCAGGAGATCCCAGAGCAGCTCCACCACCTCTGATTCACTGAAAGCTCCTCGTTGAACAAACTCTCGGCTTAACGAGTCCCCTTCAATAAACTCCTGGACTAGATAAAACTCGTTCTCCTGCTCGAAGTGGGCCAGCAGCCGGGGAATCTGGTCATGGTTGCCCAGTCGATAAAGCATCTCGGCTTCCTGGTCGAACAACCGTCGGGCCAGCCGCAGCGTTTCAGGATCACGCGAGGTTGGCTGCAGTTGTTTGACAACGCAGTCCGGTTGACCCGGTAAATGGCTATCTGTGGCCAGAAACGTTTGACCAAACCCGCCTCGTCCTAACGGTTTGACGATGTGATAGCGACCTGCCAGCATGGCATTTATTCTAACGATATCCAAATCTTTGCCGAATTTGCTTTCCAAGGCTACCCATTTCCTGGACAATCAAAGCGACGGTGCTGACAGAAATAGTGCTGACAGAACGATGGATCCACAACTCGCTCAACTGTTCCTGAATGGTGTCGCCGTGGGCAGCATCATTGCCCTAGCGTCCGTTGGATTGACGCTCACCTATGGCATCTTGCGGCTATCCAACTTTGCCCACGGCGACCTGATGACCTTGGGGGCTTACTTGACCTTATCGGCCGATACGCTGTTCACGAGAACGCTGGGGCAGAATACCTGGAATGTTTGGCTGGCGATGGTTCTAGGCGCATTGGGGACGATCGCCGCTGTGCTATTGAGTGAGACGGTGATTTGGTCGCCCATGCGATCGCGCCGGGCCACGTCTACCACGCTGATCATCATCTCGATTGGACTGGCCCTGTTTATTCGCAACGGCATTATTCTGATTTGGGGTGGCAGCAACCAGAACTATAACCTGCCCGTCGCCGAAGCACTGGAGCTTGGGCCCCTGCGGATTCCGTTTTATGACGTGGTGGTGCTGGTTCTGGCGATCGTCGCGATCACCGCAATCCATTTCCTACTGCAAAACACCAAAATTGGTAAAGCCATGCGTGCAGTTGCTGATGACCTGGATTTAGCCAGAGTGACGGGCATCAAAGTGGATCAGGTGATTCTATGGACGTGGATCATTGCCGCTGGACTGACCGCCTTGGGCGGTAGCATGTTGGGCTTGATTGAAGCCGTGCGTCCCAACATGGGCTGGTTCCTGATTATCAACCTGTTCTCAGCCGTCATCCTGGGCGGCATCGGCAACCCTTACGGAGCGATCGCTGGTGCCTTCACGATTGGCATTGCCCAGGAGATGAGCACCTACGTTCTCCCCAATGAATACAAAGGCGCGATCGCGCTCGTGATTATGATTCTGGTACTTCTTTTCCGTCCACAAGGACTGTTTAGAGGGACGGTGTGAGGGAAATTGATAGGGGGTGGAAGGGGAGAGGGTAGCGAGTGAAAGGTGAAGGGGTAAAGGGATGAAGCGATGAAGCGATGAAGCATAGAGGATGAAGAGAAAAGCAGACTCTTCATCCCTTTACTCTTTATCCCTTAGCCGTTCATCCCTTCATCCCTTCACCTCTCGCGTCACCCTTTACCAATTACCGAGTCAGAAACCGTAGGATGGGCAAAGGGCAATTGCCCGTGCCCATCGCAACACTGAATGTTCTGGATGGGCACGCTTTGCTTTGCCCATCCTACTTCTACTCAGCAACTCCCTAAATATTGATGTAGTGAAAATAGATTGCCGCAACGAAAAAGTTGATTGCCAGCAAGAAAATTGCCCAGCCCGCACGAAATGTATAAGGTGGCTTTTTGGCTGTTTGAGTTGCCATAGGTGACTCCTAAATGATCGACTCTTTAACAAATACCAAAAACGCATAGTTTTATAACACCACATGAAGAATCTTAACGAAGTGCGAAGTTAGGGGAAGTGCGAAGGGCGAAGGGCAAAGGGCGAGGAAAAATTGTTGGTTCTTGGTTATTAGTGATGGGTGGATGAAGGGTAAACAATGTTTTATTTCGTCATTCGTCATTCGTCATTCGTCCTCTCCTGCATGATACGAACTGCGCACCAACGGCCCAGAGCGGACGTGAGAAAACCCAAGTTCACCTGCGATCGCGCCCAGGTGATCAAACTCGTCGGGAGTCCAGTATTTCTGCACGGGCAGATGTTGCAGGGACGGGCGCATGTATTGACCCAGGGTGAGGCGATCGCAGCCAACAGCCCGCAAATCGTGCATCGTTTGAATCACTTCATCCTGAGTCTCGCCATGTCCCAACATCAATCCTGATTTGGTCGGGATAGTCGGATCGAGTTGTTTGACCCATTTCAGGACAGTCAGCGATCGCTCATACTTCGCCCCCCGCCGTACCGGATCCTGGAGTCGCCGCACCGTTTCCACATTGTGGTTGTAGCAAGCCGGTTCAGCCTGCACAACCGTTGTAATCCGCTGCCGCTGCAACTCCTCCAGCCTTGAAATTGGAGATTGGAGATTTTTGATTGAAGATTGTCCTCCCTCCCCATCTCCCCATCTCCCCATCTCCTCATCTCCCCCATCTCCCCCC
>JAAUSG010000152.1 GCA_012034055.1 Leptolyngbyaceae cyanobacterium RU_5_1
TGACAGCAAAAACGCTGTTACCGGGCGTAAGCAATTAAAATTGTTTGGTGAGGAATCCCTAAGGCAAATGGCACTTAGTGAGTATAAAAGTTTTTTATCGCAAAGCCAGGTAGTGAGCGAAACTGTAAATAAAGATGCTGAAATGGTACAGCGTGTGGGTAAAAGAATTGCTGCTGCAATACGGGAGTATTACACCCAAAAAGGTAACGCTGATATTATAAAAGAACTGGATGGTTACAAATGGGAATTTAATCTTGTAAATAATAAGGAAGTAAATGCCTGGTGTATGCCCGGTGGTAAAAGTGGTTGTTTTATACAGGCCTTTTTACCTATTACTCAAAACGAAGCCGCATTGGCAGTAGTTATGGGGCATGAAATTACCCATGCCGTTGCTCACCATGGTAACGAAAGAATGAGTCAGGGCGCCTTAGCGCAGGGGCTTGAAATTGTAGGAAATATTGCAACGGCAAATAATCCTAAATACAACAATCTTTTTAATAATGTTTTTGCTCCGGGTGCACAAGTAGGTGTTTTATTGCCCAATGGCCGTAAACAAGAGTATGAAGCAGACAGATTTGGCCTTTATTTTTGCGCCATGGCTGGTTATAACCCACGTGAGTCAATTCCATTTTGGCAGCGTATGGCACAAGCAAGCGGCGGACAAAAGCCACCGGAGTTTTTATCAACACACCCAAGTGATGAAATCGTATAGCCAAGTTACAGGGATATATGGACGAAGCCCTTAAATTGTACAAGCCCCTTGGCCCCACTACTAAATAATTACCTCAAATAAGTAAAAAAAGCTCCGCCGCAGGCGGAGTTTTTTATATTTCCTTTGTATTGGCCAACCTTATTGCGTATCTTTACACACTCTCTTCTATATATCCTCCAGTAAAATCATAATTAAAATACCAGTTATTTTAATTTTATTAAGTACAAGCAGCAACTTAAATTGATAACCTTTGTAAATTTTAAACCTGTTTTTGCACTATGTCTTCATTCACATTGCTTGAGAAGCTGCAGTTGCAGCAAGAAAAAACATTTCATAGGCGGCTGTTATGAACAAAGATTCAACTCCTACGACTGATCAAACTAATCAAGATCAGCGTGTAACGAAACAACCCATGACTCCTGAAGAAGTCGATCCGGCACAGAAACGGGCGCAGAAAGAGGAGTTAGATCGGAAAGGAAAAAGCTTGCCAATTAACCCTGGCGATCGCATCGACGAATCTAAGACGCTTCAAGAAAAAGCGCAACAAGTCGCGGTAGATGCACCCGACATCACTGGAGACCACATTGTTGTGCCCACGTACTTCGTCGTCAATGAACCCGATGGCACTCAAAAAGCACTCCATCATGTCAAAGATGCTGAAGAAATCTCAGATGTGATCCGGCAAGCACGAGTTGACGAAGACGGTAATCGAGTCTGGTGACATTGTCCAAAGCTTTCGCTCCGATGCTCATGATAGGTCTCGCCTGCTTTCAGAGGAAGCAGGCGAGTTTTTTTCTTCTTTATCCTTCATCCTTTTACCTCTTCATCACGCAACAGAGTCTACCCAAAGGCGCTACTCAGCCCTAGGAAAATTCCCTAGCCTTATAGAGTTGAGCATGAGGAAATAGAGATGACAACTAACACTTCTCCTGATATCCAGCAAACTCCTGATATCCAGCAGCGTGCAAACAAGGCGTTTTTGACCGGCATTCTGCTCAGTGTTTTAGGGGCGATTGCGATCGCGCTCCCAGTTTTTTCAACCCTTGTTGCTGAAACATGGATTGCGTTGATTATTGCAACGGCAGGATTCGCTAAGCTGTTTTATGCGTTTAACACCCGTAATGAGGGAGGCTTCATTTGGAAGCTGCTGTTGAGCGTCCTCTACATCGCAACGGGTATTATGCTGCTCGTTTACCCGCTAACGGGGGTTCTGACACTAACCTTGTTACTGGGGAGCTTCCTGCTGACTGAAGGGGTATTTGAGCTGATCCTGGCATTTCGGTTGCGTCCAAAACAGAATTGGACTTGGGTGCTGACAAATGGCATCGTGACTCTGTTGCTGGGTGGATTAATCTGGTTCCAATGGCCCTCCAACGCACCCTGGCTACTTGGGACAGCCGTGGGCGTCAGCATTCTCTTCACAGGGGTCTCCCGAATCATGCTGTCGCTTAATGTTCGTACCAGCCTCGATCGCTCCGATCAAGCTGCTGGAGCCTAATCAATCAGGGCGTATATCTGACAATAGGAAAGGTTCTAACGCCAGGCTTGGCGTTAGAACCTTTCTGGCACTCTTACTTCCTGTTTTAACGACTCAAAAATTTGCCTGGCCCTACATGGTTATAGCAGTTTGCATCTCAATGAAGCGCACCCTGACACCTGATACCTTTCACAACAAGAATGTCTTTATGATTACGCTCAACGACTCCATTCCAAGGGCCAGTGATTTTGCAACTCAATCAGAATTTGACGTCATCCTGGAACAGCAACGGACGATGAACGAAGCACTCAAAAAGCTGAACGATCAAGTTAATACACTGCCGCCTGAATAAGGACATCAAGAGCATCCTTCATCCCCTCATCCCCTCATCTCTTCATCCCTCTCCCTTCTCCTGCGGCTTAACCCCACCCATACGGATCTCAGAGCAGAACGATGTCATGCTGAAATCGTCAGAGCACTTTAAAGTGCTGGTGCGTAGGCGCAGATTGGGGCTGGCGAACCAGAGGCGCTCTTCGGAAGACATGGTTTCGTACTCCGTAATCAGCGTCAGAACGTCATCATTGCCCAGGATGTAGCGGCTAGTAATGGGCGCTTTTTCAGAGTGACCTACGTTTTGCAAAAACTGACCTTCATTGGGCCGATTTGGATCAGCAATCAGGACCAGTAGGGTTGAGCCGGTGCGCTTTCCCTTATCCCACTCCATGTTGCCGTCCTGCGTAATTCGAGCACCACATACAGCGGATTCTGGATTGACGTTGTGCTGTTCACACAGGCTGACAACCTCTGGACTAGTTTTGGGGCGCATTTCAACGTGAAGATTGGATTTACCGCTCTCCGATCGCTTAAATGCCAGGTGGTGACTGGTTCGCTGCGAAAACCATTTACCCTCACTGAGCTGAAAGAACTCTACAATATCCATAGTTTGTTAACGATCCTGCAATCTGCGTTCTCAGTTTTTCATTATTGCAAGTTTCAGTCCTGTAGTGCGGGGTTAAGAGTTTGCAGCCTTGTTTCAAATCCAAATTTGAATTGTCGAATCTAAGGTCGAAAGGGGAGGGGTAAAGAGAAATTACTCAACAGAGAATTGACAAAATCAACCCTCATGATAAACTTTTTTAAGAAGATATTCGTAAACCTTATAGGTTTTAAGTGATATGGGAAACTCGCTACTCAAAGGATTTGTGGCTACCTGCGTTCTGACAACAGCGTACATTCCCAAAAAATCCCTGGCTGGTATATATAAGCCACTATCCTGGACTGATTTGACGACATGGGCACAGGTCAAAATCCACCCCGGCGCAACGAAAAACCCTGTCCCCCAGCCCATCTGACCGGGAACGCGGAGCTTAACCGTACAGCGTTGTAGGAGTTCTTCTAGCAATTGTGACATCGTGACCTGCGATCGCCCTATAACCCCTGCCATCGATTTCTGATGGCAGAACTTGCTTCCCCATTACCCGGATCCCCGTTTGGTTCCCATTTTAAGAGCTTCACATCGGCTGCCCCATCTTCCCGATTTGTTGTGGCAATTTCGACGTTGGCGATCGCGCGATTGGGTATCTAGAGCTAACCAAACCGAGTCCGTTGGCGTGGGGGCAGGCTAGACGGGGTTCCTCGAACTTCGTGACTCTCTGAAGCAGACGTTGCCCGCAGATGTGAACCAGTCCGACGAGAACGTTGCCGCGATCGCACCTGGCTGTCCGTCATCCCGACGTTGAACAGTCGTCTGGCTTCATCCAGCAGAGGGCGATCGGACAGGTGCAAATCAACCAGGGTTAATCCAATCGCGACCAGTAGAACCGCAATTCCAAAGGCAAACAGTCCCAGTGAGATTGGAATTAACCAACTCCAATCAATGGCTCCACGCACGGACAGGGCAAAGCAACTGGTGATTGAAAACAGCAGGGCATAGTAAGCCGCTAGCACACTATAGTGACTAATTCGATGGCGGTGTTGTAACTGGCGTAGATGTCTTCTTGTTTGGCTTGAACGTTCTCGTAGCGTCTCACTGGCAAAATTGTTCCGCCAGCTATCGTTCTCTAAGCCATCAGAAGTCTGGCGGTTGAGTGCCTGGAGGCGATCGTCGATTCCAGCGTGGCGTGCGACCAACCCACCCAAAACCAACGCGCAAACGACACTCATCAGCACTGAGTTCAGGATGAGTTGGATTAGTTGAGTGGTCTGTTCGACGCTCATAGCGCCTCCTCAATGTCAGATGAGAGCATCACAAATAAAAGTCATTATCCTAAGCGATCGCATTTCAAACTTGAACACCTGGCGAGAATGGCTGGCTAGTACAATTGAACTATATGAACAAGCTACTATTAAGGATAAAGGCTAACGGATAAATGATAAAGAACAAACCTAAATTTTTTATTCTTCACCCTTCATTCCTCTAAGTTAAGGACGGAGGATGGAGGACGGAGGATGGAGGACGGAGGATGGAGGACGGAGGACGGAGGAGTCTTTTCCTCATTCCTCATTCCTCATTCCTCATTCCTCATTCCTCATTCCTCATTCCTCATTCCTCATTCCTCATTCCTCATTCCTCATTCCTCATTCCCCCCCTCCCCTCCTCCGTCCCAATTCACGCTTAAATGGGTGAAGCCCTTTCACTAATCTCCCCTGCGTGTCTGAGTCTAAAAAGCCTTCTCGTTCGCTGGCAGGTATTGCCGGAATTGTTGCAGTTGCCACTCTGGTGAGCAAACTGTTTGGGTTGGTGCGGCAACAGGCGATCGCGGCCGAGTTTGGGGTCGGTGCTGCTGTTGATGCCTACAACTATGCCTACGTCATTCCCGGCTTCCTGTTTGTGTTACTCGGTGGGATCAACGGGCCGTTTCACAGTTCTATCATCAGTGTGCTGGCCAAACAGCCCAAAGATGAAGCCGCACCGTTGATTGAAACCATCTCTACGTTAGTGGGTGGATTGCTGTTGCTACTCACGGTGGCGCTGATGCTGTTGGCGGAACCTCTCGTCCAGATGATTGCTCCTGGAACGAGTCCAGAAGTGCAGGCGATCGCGGTGGAGCAGTTTCGGATCATGGCTCCCCTGGCAGTCTTCTCTGGACTGATTGGGATTGGCTTCGGCACCCTCAACGCCTCTGATCAATACTGGCTGCCCTCCATCAGCCCACTCTTTTCCAGCATCACGGTTGTGATTGGGGTTTGGTTCTTTGCCGACCAATTCGGTCCTGCGGTGCTGGCGTGGGGAACCCTGGCAGGAGCGGTGTTGCAGTGGCTGGTGCAAATTCCTGCTCAGTGGCAATCTGGGATGGGAACGCTCCGATTGCGGTTCAATTTCAACCGCCCCGGAGTCAAGGAGATTCAACAACTCATGGGTCCGGCAACCCTCTCCTCTGGCATGTTGCTGATCAGCGTTTACATCAGCCTGTTTTTTGCGTCTCAACTGCCAGTGGGTGCTGCATCAGCCCTTGGATATGCCCAACTTTTATTCCTGACGCCTTTAGGCATTCTTTCTAATGTCATTCTGGTGCCCTACATGCCCATCTTCTCTCGGCTTGCCGCACCAGAAAGTTGGTCAGAACTGAAACAGCGCATTCGCCAGAGCTTGATCCTGACGGCAATTACGATGATGCCACTCGGAGCGTTGATGTCCGTTCTGGCACTGCCTGCGGTACGAGTGGTCTACGAACGGCAGCAGTTTGACCAAGCCGCCTCCCAACTGGTGTCTTCGGTATTGCTGGCTTATTCGGTAGGGATGTTTTTCTATTTGGGGCGAGATGTGATCGTGCGGGTCTTTTACGGTTTAGGGGACAGCAAAACCCCTCTCATCGTTACTGTCGGGGGACTGATACTCAATGCCCTATTTTGCTTTTTATTCACCAAGCCCTTTGGAGCCGCAGGATTGGCACTGGCAACCGCAGGCGTGAATGTGATCTCAATGGCCGCATTGATGTGGGTATTGCATCGACGACTCAATGGCTTGAATTGGCGCGAAATTGGCTTGCCCATTCTCGGGTTGGCCGGCAGCAGCATTGTGGTGGGTGCCGTTGCCTGGGCAACCCTAATTGCAAGCCAGCGTGTGTTGGGCACTGAAGGATTACTCATCCAACTGCTCCAACTCAGTCTAGCTGGACTTGCTGGGTTGGGAGTGTTTGCCGCCGTTGCCAGTCAGTTACGCTTGCCAGAAGTTGATCTGCTAGTCGATCGCCTGCGTCAACGCTTCTTTAAGCGAAATTAGGTCAAATCCTCTGGACTTTGGACTCCGGACAGTCTAAAGTCCAAAATTAGAGTCTATTGCCCAGGGAGTCAGTCATGGAAGATTTTCAGGATTTTCTAACCTACAAAGTTGCCCATGTCACGATCGGAGAATTTCAGCTCGGCAAGTTTGATCAAGCCCGCAAGCTCTACCAGGAAGCGGTCTCAACCTATGGACAGGGGTTCAGAGGGGCCTACCTGCTACAAGAAAAGGGGACTGAACGAGGCATAGCCGTCACCCTGTGGGACAGCGAAGAGAGTATGAACACCAATGAAAGCCGGGATGCGCATCGGGCTGTACTCCGGAAAATGATGCCCTTATTTGCCGACACTCCGAAGACAACCTACTACGAGGTGGTGACTGAGATTGAGCCGGTGGAGAAGGGCGAGAGTGAGAGTGAGGAGATGAAGAGGTGAAGGGATGAAGAGTGAAGAGATGATGGGATGAGGCGGCGGCAACGATTGTTGCGATTATGGTCAGCAGTGGGCGATCGCGCTGACGGGTGATTCGATTTGTTCAACAGACAAACGGTTAGCAGCACTGTGAGAATTCTGCTACTAACCGTTTCATCAATTGCTTTGCAAACAGCAACTTTGCAAGGCAACCATCAATCTGTGGAATCAGCATCCGAATGGGTTTGCATCAGGATTACTGGTTGAGGGGTGGGCGATCGCTATCTGAGTTTGCCTGCCAGTGCCCGACCATTCTGGGCAAACCGCTCTGCCAACACTTGCTGATAAACGGCTTCGTAGCCATCCACCATGCGTCGCACACTGAAGTTATCCTCAACATGCTGACGACAGTCCTGTCGGTTTAAGCCAGGAACTTTGGACAGGGCATCGATGCATTCTTCTACACTGTGGCAGAGAAAACCAGTCTTACCATCCGCAATCACTTCTGAAGTTGAGCCAAGCTCCATTGCAATCACAGGGTTCCTGAGGCCATTGACTCAATCATGACTAGCCCAAAGGGTTCCCGCCAGGTAATGGGGAATAATGTTGCAAAGGCATTGCCCATTAGCACGTTTTTCTGGACGTGGTTTGCTTCACCCAGATATTGAATTTGCTCACCGTCAATATGGGGTTTAATTTCCTGCTCGTAATACTCCACGTCTACCGGATCCACCTTCCCGGCAATTTTCAACGGCCAGCCCGATCGCTTTGCAATCTCAATGGCTAAATGAGTTCCTTTTTCAGGTGAAAGGCGACCCAGGAAGGCTAAATAGGGAGGATCGCTAGGCTGGGCATAAAAGCGGTAGGTCGAGGTATCGACTCCGTTGTAAACGGTTGCAACATAGTTCAACCCCAACCTTGGCTCCCGTTGTGTATTAGAGATGCTGATGAATGGCTGACGTCGAGCATGCACAAACATCTTTTCATTGTCGGGCGTAAAGATGCCATGCATCGTATGCACAGTGGGAGTTTTGACCAGTTTGGTATACGGTAACGCGACGCATCCCATGTGTGAGTGAATCACGTCAAACTCATTGGCACGCTCGTACACCTGACTTAGTTGCAGCATCTCATAGATCGACGCCTCCCTCACACTCTGATCGAGCCGCAGCGCTTGTGGATGAATAGCTTCCAGCGTTGCGCTCGTGATCGAATCACCCGACGCGAACAACGTCACGTCATGACCTCGACGAACGAGTTCTTCAGTCAGCAAGCTAACAACCAGTTCAGTGCCCCCATAGGTTGAGGGGGGCACTTGCTCCCAAGGGGGCAAGTCTGTGCAATTCGCATGATACACCTCCTGTTAAAGCTTTAAGCGAATCCTTGGCGTCTAAGTGTTTGATCACCTTTAGCCTTAATGTTGCCTATAGCAAACCTTTATATCAAAACACTAAATTTCATTAAAATCTTCAAAGAAGACTTACTGTTCTGTCATGTAGGGATATCCGTACACATTCTCTAAATCATCGGATAGTAAACCGTTTGGACAAATCTAGCTTGAGTTAGAAACAGTAAGAATCTAAAGAGAGAATTCCAATGGCATGGCTCACCCGGATTGTGATGGTGTCTGCCAGTTTTCTTGCTGTAAATTTTCCGGTGGTGTAGAGGCAGGTTTTGCCAAAGGTCTCGTGACGATCCCCAGATTGTCTACTAAACCTGCCCCTACAGAGATCGTCCATCACCAGAAAATTTACAGGTGGCTAAAGTTCGGAGGGAGCATCGATCCCTAAACAGTTTTGCAAGAGCAGGTGGAGTAGTCGTTGGGTTGCCAGGATCAGTCCTAAATGCGCATGGCGGCGATCGCCAGGTTCAGCGCAACCGTGGCTTCCCATCATCTGGATGTCACGGTGAACGGCTTGAAAGGCTTGACTCAGATTAGTTGCTAGACGCAAAGCTTGTTCAGGATTGCTAGACGGCTCCTGATTAGGGATGGGTAGAGTCTGGAGCGAAACCTGCTCACCCAGTTCATCCAGTTCATCCAGGGTCATGAGCAGTTGATTAATCAATTGCCGTTCTGTGGAATGGTTTGTCTGAAGTTGAAGGTCTGGAGTAAGCCAGGGAACAGATGTTGGAGTGGCGAGCTGCCAGTTCCTGGGATCAGTATCTGGTTGGTCTAGCGTGATCAGGTGTGCCCGGTGAGCAAGGCGTAGCAGAGAGCAACAACGGGCATGGGCATGTTGGATGGCGAAGATTTTTGGGTGGAATTCAGGTGTTGAGGAAATGGAGGTAGAGACGCGATTACCCGTAGAGACGCGATTAATCGCGTCTCTACAAGGAGCGGAGGCAGCAACGGAACAGGGTTGGATGAGGAAATCGAGCCAACCCACGATCGCGGGGTCTTTCAATTCAAATTGAATGAAGCCTGATGAGGTTGTGAGAACCCTCGTGTTTTGGAGAACTACTTTTGGCAACCGTGGATATACGCAATCTGCTGATTGGCTTAACGTGAAGGCAGTCACTAGTTCCGCAATTTCGACAGCTAAGTCTGTAGCTGAAACGTGACGTTGGGCTGCTAGTTTATGAGCGATCGCAGATGAGTAAATTAGCTGAGTTGGATGACGCACCTGCCTAAGTGAAATTACCGGATTGCGCGATCCATTTTGTTGAACGATTAATGGTTTGTCCTGTAAATTTAGTAACGTGATTTTTTCTAAAGATTCCCGGTACTGATCGATAGATTCACGGAGTAAAAATTTTAACAACTGTTTGGGTGCGCAGAGCCTTATTGTCAAGGTAGTATTCGCTTGACTATACATACACACTGACGTTTGAATTGGTTTCGCCTGCCCTGGCACAGCGCTAAAATTTCGAGAATCCACGTAGGTTTTAAGTATCTTTCTGCTGATTAGCCAGATAAGGCTAACGGATTGCTATGTAAAGCAACATCAAATTCTTGTGAGTTCTGTACGGAAGACGTTTAATGTGAACGTAAAGACTATAGAAGAGATGTAAAGCTAGACTGGTGACACGTAGTGTTTGGCTTAAGTCTACCTTGTAACTAAAATCCACTGCTTTTGTTCCCTAGCCCCTGCTGTTAACCTTCAAGCCTCTTGCCTATGTACTCAGTATCTTCTAATACCTCAGAGGCGTCTCGCCCCTTTCTTACCTGGCAACGGATCATTGATTGGTCTCAAGAGCATTACCGTGTTCGGACGTTTGCCAAAGACGAAAAGATTCCAGCCAGACCAGGATTGCTCTACCTCGTTCAACGGGGCGCGGTTCGTTTGGTGGGAAGCGCTCAGGTGAATGCGACGAGTGCTAGTTCCTCGCGACTTGCCCACATCACTCCGGAAGAGGCATTTTTGGGGTTTGTTGGTGCAGGACAACCGTTTGAGATTGTGGCTCAATCTCCCTTCACGCTGCAAAGCTATGCTCACGTCGATCAAACATCGGTTCTATGGATGTACTGGCACGATTTAGATAATTGGCCCCATTTCCGGCGTGAAGTGTTGGATGCGTTTCGCTATCAGCACCAGCGGAAATTACTTTGGTTAAGCACACTCGGACAGCGTCGCACGATTGATCGCCTGTTGGGATTTTTGACCCTACTGATTGAGGAGTTTGGTGAACCCTCTGATAATGGCTACTGTCTGCCATTTCCGCTCACTCATGCCCAAATTGGTAGCGCGATCGGCTCGACTCGGGTAACCGTTACTCGCTTGATGGGTAAACTGCGTCAGCGCGGCATGATTCGATCGCAGGGAGATAACTTGATCTGCATCCCCACTGACTCGACGCTCAATCGAGCTTAAGAGGAAAAGGTGAGAGATGAAGAATAAAGGGATGAAGGGAAAACTTCATCACTCCACTCTTTTCACGTAGAACTACTAGAAGTTCAAAATTATCAGGATGCCCCACAGGGCAGCAATCAGACCGAGAAGCGTTGACCAGATTGGATGATGACTATGGTGGACACGACCTCCAACGGTTCTGAGGGCTTCAACGTCTACCCAGGGCGTGGCACCTCGTCGAAACCAGCCGGTTGCAACTAAATCTTGCTTGACTAAGTCAACCAGACGCGGTGAGTGAGGTAATAGATCTCCCAATGCTCCTAAACGGGAAGTGCAATGCAGCCTGACGAGTCCAGTTGCGGTTTGCAATAGCAAGTCTTGATTAAGAACGTTGCCAATCCCACGACGCCCAAGCAGTTTGCCTTCTAGTCGTACTGGCTGGCTATGAACAGGAGTGCTGGCAGGATTGTTCAGCAGGGTTGGGAGAGAGGATTGATTCTCAGGACTTTTGAGAGAGACAGTTGTGTCTGGGAAGAACGGGTTGATGCGGATCAGTGTGCCAATACAGAAGCCGATCAGCGGCAACCCACGAAAGATGGTGCGATCGCGAGCCAGCCAGGAAATGGTATCCAGATCGATGCGCCGACCGAACCAACCCATTAGCCCCAGTAGTCCTGCGATCGCGAATCCGAACGCGATGCCAAAGAATGGCGCACCCTGTAAGAGTAAGGTTTGCCACTGACGCCCAGTTAACCCTGAGCGCTGGGTGCGCTGGGTTGGCGAGTGGGTTGACCAGACCAGTTCATTATCCAGCCGCCAATGGCGGGCATACAGCATCAGCAAGTTGAGCCGTTCGCCAGTGGGTGGATGAGAGTTACTGATGGACAGCCAATGACGATAGGGATTGGTGCGCTCCCACTCCAGGATGGATTCCAGGGCAGTGTAGGGATAAAGACTGCCCAGGGGAGTGGCCATCCGATGACCCAGGGGAGTCAATACGTCAAACCCTTCCAGCAGATAACTGGTTTGTCCCTGTTGCTGAATGTCGCTGGCCGTTCCAATCGCAATTTTGAGCAGGGCACGGGCATAGCCGTTAGGGTTACCGGTCAAATCTACGGCAACGCGATCGCTGTAATAAATTCGTTGTTGAGAGAGCCAAAGTCCCAACCCACGCAGCAGCCAGTACAGCCCATAGCTGACCGCTGCAATCAGCGTGGCTGAGGCGCGTGAAATCGTGGCTTGCTTGCGATCGCCCCACTCCGCTGCAACTCGGTACAGGGTATACGGAAGTTGCAGAACAACCGCAATCAAAGAGATCAGCGGCACATCCCAGTGAGCCAGATGCCCAACCTCGCTGGCATAGATGGTGGCAATTTCGTCATCTTCGAGTTGCTCCAGCAGTCCCTGGCTGACGACGGTTCGGGTCACCCAGGGCAACACACCATAGCTGAATGCAATCGGCGCAGCGGTGGGTAGCACTCCCAGGGCAGGCATGGGTAGACGTTTTTGACGGCAAAAGCGCGATAGCGATCGCGCTGTTTCTGGACTGTAGGTTGACAGCTTACTCACTGAAAGCGGCTGTAAGCCGTAAAACACGGTTAGCAGTCCATCCAATAACCAGCGCGACCCAACAAAAAGAATAATTAAGCCAATCAGAATCGGCCAGACAGGCGGATTGAATAAGGTGCGACGAAACTCCAGGAGTGGAATTTTGGTCAGCGCAATGGAATAGTTGACAGCCAGCCAGTAGATGGACTGTTGGATGAACCAAAAGAGGGCGATCGCGGTGATGATCTGCACCACAAGCAGTTTGATTGGATTAACCCTTCCTAAGGGTTTCCAGGTCTGTGCTCGTCCAGCATTTCGCCAAACAGGTTGGTAAAGGGTTGGTTCTGGAGTGTCAGCAAGGGTTGACGGCTGAGGTGCTCTAGCTGAGCCACTCCTGGAAAGTACCGCTGCCTGTGCAGGCTGTTCAGAGCGGGTTGGGTCGGATGGGGCAACTGTGCGATCGCTCTCCGCAGAGCTGGTGGGTAGAGGAGCTGTATCCTGAGTCGAGCTAAACGGCACAAAGCCAGTCACATCCTCCTCTTCCGGATTGGTTTGTGAAGCGGGTGAGGCGAGTGGCGGAGCAGCGGAGACGAATGGCATAAAGCCACTTAAGTCCCCCTCTGGCTCCACTGGCTCAGATTCCTGGATCACGTCTGCAGAGTGTGGGGTATTTTCAACCATGCCAGACAAAGCCGACAGTTCAGGATGGCGTTTTACTAACGTCTCAAACGTCCGGGTTGCCCATTCCTGCACCGAAGAATCGGGATTTTGGCGAAGAAATTGACAAACCCTGGCGGCTTGCAGGGTTTCACCCACCCGCTCATAGGCGATCGCCAATCCCATTTGTGCCCGCGTAGTCAGGGGATGATCGGCAGGGGCAGATAGAGACACTTCCAGCAAGGCAACTGCCGCTGCATAATCGCCTTGTTTAAAGGCTGCCAGTCCGACTTCCAGGTCAGACATTGTACCAAAATTGGTACGAGTAGACGATGCTTCAGGAGAGGTTGTCATAGGATGCACTCCTACTAATTAAAAATTAAAAATTAAAAGTTAAAAATGTTCCACCTGTA
>JAAUSG010000153.1 GCA_012034055.1 Leptolyngbyaceae cyanobacterium RU_5_1
GTGGTAGTTTCCAACTAATCCGATTTGAAGTAATCGGTGAACTTCCGTTATGCGCGTACTGGTGGAGCTGATTTGATTGCTTCCTTTACACGTTTCCAACTAATCCGATTTGAAGTAATCGGTGAACGTAACCTACGTCGTATTAATGCGAGTGGGGAGTTCGATATTCGTTTCCAACTAATCCGATTTGAAGTAATCGGTGAACCAATGTTCGTGACTTGGCAAATGGTCTCTTGCGTTCTAGTTTCCAACTAATCCGATTTGAAGTAATCGGTGAACTCACCTGCTACGGAGCCTTGCTACGCACCACTTCTGGGCGACAAAACTCCAGAGGCTATTTTCATTATCAACTATCAGCGGATTATTGCAAACCAGGGGAGACATTGAACCGCTGAAACTCCCTCTGCGCAGGCGACCCACAGAGGTCAACGGAAAAATGGGGGTTTCGGCGATCGGCTGACCTGTGGAGCGAGAGGGGGTTGCTGTTATAGGAAAGGATGAAAGATGAAGGATGAAAGATGAAGTTAAAGGCAGCATTATCAAGAATTTGGCGTTGGTTACTTGTCAACCTAATCAAAAGAAATAGTTGCTAAATGATGTAGGCATTGGGGGGTGGTTCGGGGGATGGACTACCGATGGTTAACACTCTCGAAACGGCTTCTTCTGAGATCCAATAAAACCTGACGTTATCTTCGGCGGGTTTGACTTTTCGTTTCACTTTTTGATGTAGCTGGCGCATCTCTTCAAGGGTCAGAAAACACTCGAATACGGAATATTGGACGCGCCGACCATGCCCTTCCAAAAAATTGGAGAGCTTCAGTCGCCGCTTGTCATTGGGAATATCGTAAACAACGACGACTAGCATCAGATGACTCTCCGAGTTTCAGGTAATTCTGAGCAGGAATCACGGACTAGCCCCCTAAATCCCCCAATTCTGGGGGACTTTGAATAATCAGAATTCATTCAGATAACTCTCCGAAACGACTGATAGGCAATGTTTCCCAGTACCGCTTTGATGTAGCGCTGGATTTGGAGCTGGATGGCGCGGCGGTAGGAGACCTGGGACTGGACATCGGGATGGGAGGTGGGTGAGCAAATCCGCTCTTCAAAGTGCTTCAAAAACACTCGTCTGGCGGTGTCGTTGAGGTAAATGCCGCCTTCTGGATTGGGCCAGGTGAAATCGGTTGGCTTCAGGATCTGCTGGTTGACGAGTTTGATCACCAGGGTGTCTACGATCGGTGATCTAAACTCCTCCATTAAGTCGAACGCCAAATAAGCCTTGGGCCGTTCTGCGCCGTGCAGGTTGCCCAGATACGGATTTAACCCCTCTGCCAGGAGTAAGCTCAAGACGTTGTTGAACAGCAGCGTATAGCCGAAGCTGAGTAGGGAGTTGGTGGGGTCTTTGGGGGGATAGAAGGTGCGACTGGTGAGGGAAAACCCTGGATTGACAATCAGCCTCCCCAGGGCGGGAAAGTAGCGGGCGGCTCCGGCTCCTTCGTAGCCGCGAATTTGATCCAGAGTTTGGGTGTTGGTTGGTTGGCTGACCGCTTCCATATCCTGAGTGAGTTTGGTAATGGCGTCTGCCACCTCTGGTAGTTGCCGTTTGCGGTTGAGCCGCAGCAGCAATTGTTTAGAATTCCAGAGTTTGCCCTGGACAATCTCGCGGGCCGTTGCCAGTTTGAAGGCATCATCCTGTAACCGTTGAAACTGAGCAGTTTCGACGACCAAATCTGCCGATTCTGCACTCCACAAATGCCCTTTATATTCGCCGAGCTGGGTGAGAAAAATCACCGGAATCTGCAGCTCCAAACAGGCAGAAATTACGGGTGTAGTGAGCTGGATGTTGCCAAATACGAGGATGCGATCGACTTCGCGAATCGGAAGTTCGGGTGAGGAGTTGGGAGACTTTCCTCCGCCCTCCGTCCTCCGCCCTCTCTCCTCAATCACAAATCGTTCTTGTTCTTTACGCAGGGTTGTGCCTTGCTGGACGAGGTATAGGGTGGCCATGTCAGGTTTCCAAGAGATTTCATCAGAGTCGATGGATACTGTGGTTTCGGATCGCACCCTGTAGCCCAAGACGACAAATAGGGGCGGCGGTATGGGTTCGCCGCTGGTTTTCAGTGCTTCGACCAATGCCTTTTGCATGGCCGTCGGCTGTACAGGTGGATCTGCATGAACCAGGCGCAGTCCACTTTCTTGGATATTCCTCTGAACTGGATCGATATCAGGTTTTGTGATTGACACGACGACTTCACCGGCAAAGGCATGACCTAGAAAGCGAAAGCCCTGGTCAAAGGTGGTGATCTGGGTTTTGTCGGGGTGGAGCTGTAGTCCAATGGTTTGCAGGAGTTGAGCGACTTCGTGTTTTGCCTGGAGAATCTGTGCCTGGGTGCGGGTGAGGACGATAAAATCGTCGGCAAAGCGGACGGTTTTATAGCCGAGGGCGATCAGGTGTTCGTCTAAATCATCCAGATAGACATTGGCCAGAATGGGCGAAATGACTGCGCCTTGCGGGACTCCCTGCTGAGGCAAGATAATGCCTTCGGATGTGAGGATACCGCTGCAAATCCAGGATTCAATTAAGTTCAATACCCAGTCTTGATCAATGCGCTCTCGAACTTCTGCCAGCAACCGGGAATGCTGGATGCGATCGAAGTACTGCACGATGTCTGCGTCTAAGACCCATTCGTAGCCCTGGTCGCGCAGTTGAATCACGCGCCGGACTGCCATGAGATGGGATCTGCCGGGTCGGTAGGCAAAGCTGCACGTCTCAAACTGGGGTTCGAGGACGGTGTAGAGGATGTTGAGGAGTGCTTGCTGAACGATGCGATCGCGCACGGTTGGCACTCCCAATTTGCGCCAGCCGCCTTGAGGCTTGGGAATTTGCAACTGGCGCAGGGGAAGGGGGCGATATCGGTCTGCGGCGATCGCGCTGCGCAGGTCTTCGAGGTAGCGATCGGCGTGGGCGGCAAAGTGGGCAATGGTTTCGCGATCGACTCCGGCACATCCCCGGTTGCGGGCGACTTCTTTCCAGGCGAGTTGGAAGTTGCTGAGACGGAGGAATGGGAGCGGAGGGAGGGCATGGGAGGGAGGGGGGAGGACGGAGGATGGAGGATGGAGGATAGAGGATGGAGGGCGGAGGATAGAGGATGGAGGGCGGAAGAAGAACTGAACAGAATCATTTGTCGCTTTTGGGGTGTTTTGATTGGTTTTGGCTAGCGGTTTTAACACCAGTTAGAACCCATTTCCTCACTCCTCCGTCCTCCGTCCTCACTCCTTCAAAACATTTCCAACTAATCCTGGTGTTTATGCGGTTAATAGGGCATTGAGTTTGAGACGAGGGCGTCTGTGCCGCCAGGAATTTGTCGAATCGGTTTTAAGCGGTAGGAAATTTTGATTTCTTTCATTTTGTTATCCAGTTGACTGATGTATTGCAATTTCCGGTCTGGGTTAGCACAGGCCAAAATGATGCCTGCGGTCATGGATTTGGTTGCCCCGGTGTAGTCGGTGATGATTTGAAATTCGCTGAACTGGTAGTTGGCTTTGGCATCCTGGTAGATGGCATTGACTAACTCTCGAATGTAGTTGGGGTCATCGGCGCGATCGTCCTCGACAAGTAGGCAGAAGGGTTGGCGACGGTTGGCTGAATTCTCGATCCGATAATCGGGTCCGTAGTGGAAAGCTTTGCGCGGAACTAACCGTTCATCACCAACCAGTTGGTCGATGATTCGCTCGGCTTCTGGCAGTGAGCTTCGAGTACAAATAATCCAGCAGTGTTCCAGGGTTTCATTTTGCGCATGGTGCCGGATGGCTAGTTCTGTCGGCGTTGGGCGATTTGGAACTCTAGGAGTTGGACTGGCGAGTGTGATCAAGCCGCGATAGGTTGCTTGTAGGGGGGTGACGTTGATTTCGGGTTGACCGAAGATGCGATCGCGCAGTGTCTTGATCAACTGGGGAATTTTGAACAGCAGCAGGAGGACAAAGACTAAGACTGTAAATAAGAGTACGAGTGTAATTTGCCAAAACAGTTTGTCAAAGCCAAATTGTGTTTTCAGCCATTCACAAGTTGACTCAAATACGATGGTGGACAGTCCGTTGACGGCTAGCCCTAACAGGGGGGTGACGATGAAAAACGATGCGAAAAAGTAGAGAATTGGGGATTCGTCGGGTTTGGCAAAGATGTCACTAATATCTGAGAAAATGTTGCGTTCCATAAGCATTCGATTCTTTTCCAGTTAGCTACGCATTCATTGTTATTCTTTCCGGGTACTTTTCAAGTGGAAGGGGTTGCACTGGGATGGAGTAGCATAGGGGTATGCGTTCTGGCTGTGCGATGACTACAACCCGATCGAAACTGACCTTTGAGGACTATTTGAGCTATGACGACGGTACTGATAGCCGCTATGAGCTGGTAGAGGGATATCTGGTCACCATGCCTCCTGAAAGCGGATTGAATGATTGGATTGCTTTGAACCTGCGTGATGAGTTGGTGCGGTTGGTCAGTCGCTACTTGGTCAGAGTGCATACGTGTGAATTGGAAGTTCCTGTGATCAAAGCTGGACAGCCCCAAAACCGTTACCCGGATGTGGTTGTTTTGGAGCCAGAGCACATGGCGCTGATTGAAAAACGATTGACGATTCGGCTCAGTGTGCCTGCACCGGATTTGGTGGTTGAGGTGGTTAGTCTGGGGGATGAGAATGTTCAGCGTGATTATCAGGACAAGCGTGAGCAGTATCAGGCGAGAGGGATTCCGGAGTACTGGATTGTGGATCCGCAACAACGACTGGTGACGGTTCTAGAACTGGTATTGGGCCAGTATGTTGAGGTGGGCAAATTTAGAGGTAGCGATCGCATTCAATCGAAGCGGTTTGAGGGATTGCCATTGACGGTTGAGCAGGTGTTGGGATAAGTAGGGGCAGGTTTTGCCAAAGTCTCTGAATCAAGCCGATAGCTCTAATGCCAAACCTGCCCCTATTGGAAATCTCAATTTACAAGGTTGCGGAATCGAGGGAATTTCTGGTGTAGGAAGCTTAGAATCCTAATAGTTTCCCCTCTAATAAATGTTTTGGGAAGGGTTGAGGGTCGGGGTGTGGCTTGGCTTTGGAATACTCCTCTTCCAGGGGACTGTTAGAGTGTGACCAACGTAAATTACTGCGATCGCGTCTTACCGAATGACCGATACTTCTTTGACGGCCTACACGGCCATTACTTTTGCCCCTGTTCAGGGGTTTATTGAGAAATCCCGTAAGCTCCGTGACCTGTATGGGAGTTCATATATCCTTTCTTACTTGTCACACGCTATTTGCGTGGCGGCGGATCAATCTACTGAACTGACTCTCATTTCTCCAGCCTTGATTGATGTGACTCAAGGTACTCCAAACCAGATTCTGATTGCAGGGCACTTTGCCAATGAGCAGGTCAAAGCCATTTTTGATCAAGCCTGGTTAGAGTTAGTGCAGTCTTGTCGCATTTGGATTGAAGCGCAACTGCCAGCGTTTGACTATTGCTGGCGGCGGGATTGGTCTCTCTGGACTAATCATGCCTGGGAGTTCTTTTGGGCAACTGGCGAGACGATTCAGGCAGCCAGGGAAAACCTGAATGAGGTGAAGCATGCTCGTGGTTGGACTGGTATCAATTGGAGCGGCGAAAGCTCAACTCTCTCTGGTGCTGATGCGGTTGCATTTCCGGGGATGAGCCGCAAGGTGAATCCCAAACAGCGCTCTCGTAGTCAGGAAGATGACGAGATCCGAGAGTTTTATCAACAGCTTAGTCAATTGCCAGACTTGGGGGAAGCTACGATTACGGAGCGGGAACAATTGAGCATCCCGGAGTTGGTCAAACGGTTGGTGACGATTGAAGATATTTACACATCTCTGCCGTTCAGAATTGAGTTTCCCAGCAGTTTCAAATCCGAGAGCCAGGGGGAAGGAGATGATCTGGATGAAACGGCTCAACCGGGTGAGAAGCGCTGGAAGGGCTGGTTTTGTGGAGATGGGGACAGGGCTGGGGACTACCTCAAAGGGCTGTCTGGTGTGGCGGATGAAGATGAAAAGATCCAAGTCTTTAGTCGCACGATGCGGGAATGGGGCGAGACCCTGCAGCGCACCTTGTTGAATGGACGGATTATCTATGCTGGAGGCGATGATTTTTTGGGTGTGTTTCGTCGCACTCGTTCGGAACTCAAGGCTCAAGAGTGCTTGAGGTGGTTCTACAGATTCAAGTCTAGTGTGTGGAACCGTTCGACAGACCAGCAGCCCAAGCCAATTACAGCCAGTGTTGGGTTTGTTTGGGCTGCTCCGAATGTTCCGCAGCGGGAAGTGCTGCAACAGTGTCGGGATGCGGAGAAGGCAGCGAAGCGGCAGGGGCGCGATCGCCTCGCCTTACGGATTCTCTTTAATGGGGGTAACTTTCTGGAGTGGATTTGTCCGTGGCACGTTTTGCCTGTCCTGCAAGACTATTGCGACAGAACTCCGCACAATGGCAAAGACACCTGGGCGCATATTTACAACGATGTTGCGGTTCTGGAGGCTCGCCATGCGTTTCAGGGCAACGATGCCAAAGGGAAACCTGTGAATGATTGCCTGGATGTTGCGCTGGCACTGTTTAATGTCTACTTCGGTCCGCAACACTCGCCTAGCAATGCCAGCTCTTGGACTGCAACTGACAAGGATGAGTTTTACTACTTGATGACAGTAGATTTGCAAAACAGCAGCGACACTGGCTATTGGGAGACGTTTTTTGAGCGAGACGGTTTGTGGAATCGTGAAGAGGGAGTTGATCCAAGCGAACCGACGAAGACGCGGTTGAAGGGAGGGATATTGGGCGATCGCGCTGCCTATACCCAAGACGGACAACCCAATGGTGCATTAGACATTGCCAAAGCCAAGCAAGCATTCACGGACTGGATTATCAACTTGGCGAAAGTAGGATTTCACCTATGTTCAGATACCTGATTGCGATCGAGCCACTGGGCTTACTGTATGGCAGCGCTGGACGGTTTTTGTCGCCGGAGAACCTGGTGGGGCGATCGGGCACCAGCTTTCCCCCCAGCGCGGCAACGGTGTCTGGCTTGTTCGCAGCAGCTTATGGCAAGGATGCCATGCATAACAATGATTTCTTCCTAGCGGGACCTTTCTGGGCGGACACCGAGGAGATCAAACCCGATCAGCAAAATTTCTACGTGCCGACGCCTAAGAATTACCTGGTTGAGAACGGCAAGATTGAACACATCCTCATCCCGGAAAAGCACGTTGATCGGACTGGGCAAGCGGTTTATCGCTGGTTGGATGAACACGGCAACCCTGCCATCGGTAAATATGAGAGCAACACCTGGCTGCCAATCAAACATTGGGATTCCCCACGCCAGTCCAAACCCGATCAGCCGGATGTCAAAGCTGGTTCCTGGAAACTTGTTCCGCATTTGCACCCCCGGCTAAAAGATGATCAGCGACGGGTCGTAGACGCAAACGACGATCGCGGCAGCTTGTTTGTTGAAAATGCCGTACAGATGGAGCCAGAAACCTGTCTGGTGTACCTTTCTACCCATGAACTGAAGCCAGGATGGTATCGCTTTGGCGGTGAGGGACACCTGGTTGAGGTGCGATCGCTGGAGCTAGATACAGCAATTCAGACAATGCTCAAAAAACCTGTGAATCATTCTTTTGCCCTGATCACTCCGGCTGTTTGGGGTTCTAATCGGTTGTCCTATCGGGAACCGAGACTGCTGCGTAAAGGCAAGGAACATGGCGATCGCACTCATTAGAGACGGTAGATAGCGACCTGAATAGCATCTGGTCAGTCGGAACGCTGATGACGGAACGCGCCTTTCCGTTTCGCTATCGACTGGGGAACCGCAAGGATGCTAACAACACTGATATTCACCAAGAGCATCAGCCCAAACTACTTTCCCGTGGGCGCTATGCAGTGCCCGCTGGCAGTGTCTATGTCTTGAAGCAACCCTTGAATAAACCCTGGCAGGACTGGGATCTAGATTGGTTTCCCAGAGAGGGTCCTTCATTGAAACGGTGGGGATGTGGGCTGGCGTTGCCGCTGGCATCTGTGGAGGGGCGATCGCCAAACCCCAGACGTGATCAGCCAATTTGTGCGGGTGGGTTTTGCTGTTCAATCTTGCCTCTATCAAGTTTCGTCTGCTAAACCCACCCCTACAACACTTGGATTGTTTAACCGGATTCGTTTCAGACCTCAATACTCAAACCTATGTATCAAAAAGCCTACGGCATCATTGAAACTCTGGCTCCGCTGCATGTTGGAGCCAGCGCTGGGGAGGAAACCGGCAACCTGAATCTGATTTTCCGCGATCAGTTTACTCAAACTGGGATTATTCCCGGCAGTTCTATTCGCGGGCGATTTCGGGCAGACATGCGGCTGAGACGACAGCAGTGGTTCAAGAAAAAATTTGAAGAGAACAATATTGAACTTCCTGAAAGAAATAGTGAAGTTGATTGGAGAGCCGTCGATCAAGCATGGCTGAAGCATCTAGAAACACAGCTAGAGGAACAGAATATAAATCTTTCCAGCAGGAACAATGCGACTGATTGGAAGTTAGTGAGACGCGAAGCCAAAAGACTTAACTTAGATATCCCTAACGACATTAATGAAAACTATTGGTATGGGTATGAAGCTGTAGCGGGTCAGGAGGACGGTGGAACAACGGAAGCGTTGATTAAGTTTGAATATGCTTCTCTAGTCTGGCTTCCAGTTTTCTGTCCAGGACAACCTGTAGTTTGGGTGACCTGTCCCTGGTTGCTTAAACGGTACAAAAACCTTGCTAACATTAAGAGCAAAATTCCTGAACCCTATACTGCGTCTAAAGGCTTGATTGGGCGAGGAAGCGAGTCGCGCGGCATTGTGCTCTTCTTTAACCTGGGCTTCCTTGAAATTGAACACGAGGTTGATTCTGAAGATCTACAACCTTGGATTCCACCGGGTACTGACTTAGAGCCTAGTGATTTAGTAGTAGTAGACAACAATGACATCGGCATGTTGCATGATATGGCGCTCTATCGTCAGAGCCGGGTTAAGCTGCTGGATGAGATGAAAAAGGTGGACACCGAACGGGGAGCCTTTTTCAACGTTGAGGCGTTACCAGAGGGCAGTATTCTGGCTTTTCCGATCGCGTGCAAAGACAAGGGGTGGCAACCGTTTGGCGCGGATTCTAGAAGAAACGATGTTAACAGTGAACAGTCCAATGCTAGTGATGAACAGCCTAATGCTGAAGGTGAACAACCCAATGCTAGTGATGAACAACCCAATGGTGAAGGTGAACAACTTAGTGCTGAGGGTGAGCAATCCCATGTTAACGGCAAGAAATCTCACGACCTCTATTTTGGTGGTTTAGAGTCGATTGGATTTGGGCATTGTCGAGTGACATTGCAAGAAGTATCGCAGGAAGCGGAGTAGACAGAATCATGGGTTGGAAGTCTTACGGGTTAGATCAGATTGCACAACGACTGGTGCTGGATGCTAAACAGCGAGAACCAGACTCTCTGAACCAGGGCTATAAGATGCGTATGGCAACTGCATACGGACTAGAGCGCTTTTGGGGTGAGCATTTGCGTCTCCAGCGCCGCGAACCCGACAAAGCGGAGTACTGGAAGATACCTGGGATGCATTGGTTGAGGTGATGAAAAAAACCGGCGTCACAATTCCCAATGATCCTGTGACTGCCGAAGATGTCAAAGCTGTCCGAGCAATGTCAGAGAAGCTCTGGGATCTCGACATCCATACGCAACGAGTTTCTTTAGCTGTTTTGACTCAACTCTGCGATTGCATCGTCTGGTGGACACAACGACATAAGCGATAAGAACATAACTATGGCGATAATTCCTGAAGCTGCTCAGAAGGTTCCAATGATGTTTCGCGCTCAAGTTGATGGGCGTTGCCAGCTCCAACGGTTGGTCAGAGATCAAGAACCTGATGTGGTGCGATGGACGGATGAGTGGGTGAAGCACACCTATCCAGAAGCACCCGACTTTGCAGAAGGGGTACGGACCCGACCTTATACCCTTACCTGGCGGTTTGTCTCCAATGGTGGGCAGGATGACAGCATCATTCGTCCGGCGATCGGCGCACGGGGTTGGCCTTTCCTACCTGGTAGCAGCATGAAGGGGATCTTCCGCAGAGCCTGTACTCCCGAAGAGCGCGATCGCTACTGCGGTAAAGATTTATCGGGAGGGGACTTTCAACCTGGGGTGCTCCGCTTTCACGGGGGCTATCCGACAAGCACCGATTGGACTGAAGACTTAATTGACATTGTTCATCCGCAGCAAGACTGGCAGGTGAAAACCAACACCAAGGCAGCGGGTGCGTTTGCCCAAATCTCCCTTTATCAGCCGGAACTGCGGTTTGGCATCTCCAGTGCAATTCCCTTAGCCGAAACAGAGTGGGAAACGATTTGGGCGATTTGGGAAAAAGCCCTGGCAATGGGAATTGGCTGCCGGGTTTGTGCTGGCTATGGGCAACCGCAGGATCACACTGGCAATTTGGTTTACAAGGTGCAACTCAAAGGTCAGGGACAGGCGGCTAAGTTACTGGATGAAGTGGCTGAGTTTCGCCCCAATATCTTCCGAGCCGCAATTCGAGGACATGCCTTGCGTATTTTTGGCGGATTGACCCGTGAGGCAGCGGCTGAGGAGTTGGTGGCAACGCTGTTCGGTGGCATCCACAAAGGCAGTGATAAGGTCGGACTGTTGAGCATGAAGTTTCAACCCTTTGCGCCATCTAGCCCAGACTTAGAGAATCCAGAGATTCGAGAATTCGGTCAAGAGCCTTACCGAGTCGAGACCTACAAAGTAGAGGGGGAACTGAGCTGGCTTTTGACTCGGACTCTACCCGATACGGAGCAAGCAGAACTCAAGGAACTGGTGCGGCATTTGCTTCAGTTTGCAATGGTTTTTGGTGGGTTTGGTAAATCCTGGCGACGCGCGGATCATCGGCTGTTTTTTGAGGAGTATTACGAGCAACCGAATCCGCTGATTGGCTGCCATTGGCAATGGCTCAAAGGCTCAGCGCTTCGAGATGTGCGCGTTCGCAAGCTAGACGATGTGGCTCCATTCATTGAGAAAGTGCGCCAGGCGGCAGAGACCTGGATGCGATCGCAGGGTGCAGTTCCGAACCCTAATCAGCTAGCCACCTGGCGAGAGTCCTGGCATTCCGGTAATGTCCAGGTTTGGGGCAGACTTGCAGAGTCGGCAGAGGATAGTGAGGCGATTCAGTGGTTGCACAAACCGTATCGTTCAGCGATTCGTCAGGCAAGGATTCCAGAGGGGAGTATTTATCAGTCTTCGCTTACGGGACGGGTGAACCAGGTGGGCCGATTGTGGCATCGCATGTACCCGGTGATTGGGGTCAAATCAAACCCTGACCATCCACAACAAAAGGCTCCCGTTAGAACTGGCAAGTTTTTAGAGCTGTTGACGATCTTCCCAGATGGCTCTGAGCAGTCGGAGGAGTTTTTGAACTATCTCAACTCTGAACAGAAGCGCTTCAAAAAGCTGTGGGGAGATGATTGATTACTGAGGTCTAGCGGAACTGCTGCAACAGCCAGCGATTGACGGCTCCATCATCTTCGGTTTGGCTGCGCCGCAGGGCTTCTTCAATTACTGACATGGGTAAACCGGGCAGCACGGCTGACACTTGAATTTGCCGACTGCCACCATCGGCGATCGCAAAGGCAATCATGGTCGCGGCTTCAACATTGACGACCCAGTATTCCTGGACTCCCAGCCGCTCATAGAGCAGACGCTTCTGGCCTAAATCGTCACTCAATGTGGTGGATGAAATTTCGATCGCCAACGTTGGAGTTCCCCAGACATCGACATCCACTGGCTGATTATTTTTGGTGGGGCGCTGCACCTCAGAGCCAATGTAATAGGCTAAGTCTGGCTGGCATTCTCGCTCACCTGCTTTCCGAAAACTGGTATTGGTGAAGGACACATAAGTAATCTCTTTCAGCGTCCCATAGAGGCTAATAACCGCTGCCAGGATTGAATTATCTTGACCGTGGGCAGACCCAATAGGCATCGTTTCAATCCTCATCCAACCGGCATCGTAGTAGCATCGCGCCTTCTCTAGTTCGGGACGATCTGCGATCGCCAGAAATTCTTTCCAGGTAGCGGGCACCCAGGTATCGGCGACTAAATTTTGGGGTGCAGGTAGGGTGTTGACCATTTCAGTTCACCTCTTGGCGTTCAGTGTACTCGAAAGGGAGGGGCGATCGCTGGTTCCAGTTGCGGTCTACGATTGGCGATCGATTAAAGGCGGAGGACGGAGGAGGGAGGAGGGAGGAGGGAGGAGGGAGGAAGAACTGGTCAAAATCCTCTACCATTCTGGGATGCATCGATTCTAGCTTGTGCTCCTTGTACCAGGTAGAAAGGTAGAACTCGTTTCCTCACTCCTCCGCCCTCCGTCCTCATTCCTTATCATCTCTATCTAGTTCTTCCTCAATGCGTTTCAGTGCGGCTGGATGAGGATACTTGTTGTGGTTGATCAGGAGGTGACGTTCCAGAAGGCGATCGCTGTCGTTGAAGCCCAAAATCCTGGCGGTGACTTCGCCGATGTTCGTTAGCGGTTGGATGGTGGCGGTTTGCAGTTGAAAATGGGTTGACCAGCGATCGTGGCGCGGGTTGTAGAAGCGGGTGAATTCTCGGGTTTGCCAAATGATTGAACCGATGTCGCTGCCTTTGAAGCGATTACAGAAGACGCAGGCATAGGCAAGAGTATCGGCATCGGTTGCCCCGCCGTGTTTAAGGCTGATGATGTGGTCAACCGCGCAACCAAACGCCGTGTCTTGCTCATGCACCAGGCAATATTCGCATAACTAAGTCTTTGAGGTAAGCCCCTGGTTTTACCAGTGCGACTCGCACCGCTTTGAGCGTTCCGGGCGTAAAGTAACTCCCACGGTGGCAGATGAGCAAAACCGTAGGAGAAAAACAACATGTCGGAATTGTATCAAAGCCTTTCCCACAGCAAGTGGGACTGCAAGTATCATGTCGTGTTTGTACCCAGATATCGACGCAAAGCAATGTTCTTGGAGATTCGCCAGTATCTTGGATCTGTATTTCATGAAGGCTCATCTACGAAAAGTGTGCAAGTTAACAAGTGCGGCAATAAAGGCTGAATTCAAGCGTTTCAAGTTCCGATTAAACTCAAAAATGGCAACGTAACCACTCAAGTAGTCTTTATGAACTCCTTTG
>JAAUSG010000154.1 GCA_012034055.1 Leptolyngbyaceae cyanobacterium RU_5_1
ATCCTCCATCCTCCGTCCTCCATCCTCCATCCTCCGTCCTCCATCCTCCGTCCTCCACCCCCCACTCCCCATTCCCGCCTCCGTCATCGACATTGGCACAGGAGCAGGCTTTCCAGGAATACCGATCGCCATTGTTCAACCGACGTGGACTCTGACTCTACTTGACTCGACCCGCAAAAAAGTTGACTTTCTCAAGCACCTGTTGGCCACTCTGCAGCTCTCAAATGCAGTAGCAGTGGCAGATCGGGTTGAGCAGATTGGACTTCATGCAAAGTATCGGGGGAGATATGATCTGGCACTGGTTCGAGCCGTGGGAGCTGCCTCCGTGTGCGCAGAATATGCATTACCCCTGCTCAAGCTGGGAGGATTGGCTGTTCTCTATCGGGGGCACTGGACCGATCAGGACACGGCGATTTTGAAACCTGTTGCCGAGCTGTTAGGCGGCGAAATTGAGAGGGTTGAGGGATTTATGACACCGATAACGAGGAGCGATCGCCACTGCCTGTATTTGCGCAAAGTTGCACCGACCCCGGATCAATATCCCCGTACCGTGGGCATTCCCGCTCAAAATCCGCTCTGAATGGCGAAAACTTCGTGACACTAACTAAGGTGCAGATGTCCAAATCGAACACCCAAGAGGTAGTGATGAAAAACTATTCTACGAGCAACTCTATTTGCCAAAGGAGGGATTTGGCAAACTGCAACAAAGCCCCTATAGGGGTGTGCTAGCCTACAAGTAGCAACATTTTCACATATCGCGGCAGTCAGGGTAGAACGTAGACCTGTAAACCGAGGGATTTCTAGCTATGAAGAAAATCGCCACAAGCCTTGGATTCGCGATCGCTTCACTCGCCCTTTCCACTTCTGCACTCGCGGATGGAGTCAGTGTTCCTGGTTTCCGCTCTGGAGATCAAATATACCTTGAACCTCAGAATCGCCCTGCTCCTGCAATCTCAGTTCCTGGCAATACTTTACCGACGGATGGAACAATCACCATCTATTCCACCCAACCCAGATCCTACAGTCCGTATCCTGCCCCTATCTACGGGACTTCCATCTATCCGTCCGCCCCAACTCAGGTATTGCCACGCAGTTCGCGAACCGTGATCGTCTACCCCCCTATCTACACCAATCCCATCTATTCGTACCCAAAATATCCTCACGGCAATTACTCGCGATCGGGCTATTCCTATTCAAACTACTCGTTTAGTGTCTACGGCTATCCGTATCCCTACAACGTTTACAAACATCCGAGATATGCCCATCCACGTCGGCATCGGTTATAGGGGCACGTTCTGTCGTTGATTGGCTAGAACTGCCAAAATTGATCAGCCAAACCTACCCTTAGAAGATTTCTAGCAAACAAAATACTTGTAAGGGCAGGTCTGGCATTAAACCCATCGACTTGATGCAGAGACTCTGGCAAAACCTGCCCTTACCAAATGGGATGTTTTCTCTCAGAAATCTCCTTACGGAATCGTACTGTTTTCATCCGTAAGGGACACGTTTTTGTTGACAGAACACTGGAAGGCGATTATCGTGCATCAGCCATCTACTGAGTGCTGAACTTCCACCAACTTCGTCCGTCATCCCGTTGCTTTTGGGTTATAAGAGAGGCAATTTTGATATTGTTAGAGAACTCAGAAAGGTTCGGTTGAAGGATTGCCAGTTGTTTAGCGGTTTAGTCCCAATTACATGAGTCGCGTTATTGTTGTCACATCTGGAAAAGGAGGGGTGGGTAAAACCACCACCACTGCCAACTTAGGCATGGCTTTGGCAAAACGAGGTCGCAAGGTGATCGTGATTGATGCGGACTTCGGTTTGCGCAACCTGGATTTGCTGCTGGGTTTGGAAAATCGGGTCGTCTACACGGCCGTAGACGTTCTGGCAGGGCAGTGCCGATTGGAGCAGGCGATCGTCAAGGACAAGCGCCAACCCAATCTGATGTTATTGCCAGCCGCCCAAAATCGCACCAAAGAAGCCGTCAAGCCAGACCAGATGAGGCAATTGGTGAATGCATTGGCCAAAGCCTTCCACTACATCTTGGTCGATAGTCCAGCGGGAATTGAGATGGGCTTCCAGAACGCGATCGCCGCTGCCAAAGAAGCGCTGATTGTCACCACTCCTGAAATCGCTGCCGTCCGCGACGCCGATCGCGTCATTGGTCTCTTAGAGGCGAACAACATCAAGCAAATTCGGCTGATCGTGAACCGGTTGCGTCCAACGATGGTGCAAGCAAACGACATGATGTCGGTCGAAGATGTACAGGAGATTTTGGCCATTCCCCTAGTTGGCATTGTTCCAGATGACGAGCGGGTAATTGTTTCGACCAACAAAGGCGAACCGCTGGTGTTGGCAGAAACCCCTTCCCTCGCCGGAAGTGCCTTTGATAACATCGCCCGCCGATTGGAAGGCGAAACCGTTGAGTTTCTCGACCTGAACTCCAACAACAATGGTTTCTTCTCCCGACTCCGCAAGGTCTTTTCGACAAAGATTTTTTAGTACCCCTCCATGTTGCTTGAACTGATCGAACGTCTATTCTCTCGCTCCAGTAGCAGTCGTCAGCAGGTGAAGAATCGCCTCAGACTGGTTCTGGCGCACGATCGCACCGATTTATCCCCTCAGATGGTGGAGTCAATGCGAAAAGAGATTCTAGACGTGGTTTCTCGCTACGTGGATCTGGATACTGAAGGCATGGAATTTTCGCTAGAAAGCAACGACCGAACCACCGCATTAATTGCCAATTTGCCGATTCGACGAGTGCGAACCGCCAAAGATGCAGAGCTGATAGACGCAGTGGACATTGCTGTTCCAGAGGTGCTTCCGGCAGAATCGGAAGATGCGATCGCGCCCGATCTCCCCACCGAATCCACCCAACCTGCTGCTACTACCGAACCGGAATCAACATGCTCAGAAACAGCTTCATCAAACACTGAAACAGAACCCAACTCCATTCCAACCAACACCACCGAATCCACCCAACCTGAATCAGTCCCATAACAAATTTGTAGAGCAAGCACTTGATCAATCAAGTGCAGACGGATCACCCCATTCGTCATTCGTCATTCGTCATTCCCCATTCCCCACCCCCACTCCCGTGATTACCGGCAAAACCAAACTTCTGGGCGTCATTGGACATCCCATCGAACACTCGCTTTCGCCCCTGATGCATAATGCTGCGCTTACTGATCTGGGGTTGGATTACGTCTATCTGCCGTTACCTGTTGAACCGAAGAATCTGGCAAAAGCGGTTGCCGGGTTCGCCGTGATCGGTGTTCAGGGTTTCAACATCACCATTCCTCATAAGCAAGCCATCATACCGCTGTTATCCACGGTTTCTACGATCGCGGAAGCGGTTGGTGCGGTGAACACAGTATGGTGGACTGAGCAAGGTTGGAGCGGCACCAATACTGATGTGGCGGGGTTTCTAGCTCCCTTAAATGAACTGGAGCGGGATTGGAGTCAAACTGAGACGATCATTCTAGGGAGTGGCGGTGCAGCACGAGCAGTGGTGGCAGGGTGTACTCAGCTTGGCTGTGCAGGCGTGCGGGTCGTGGGGCGCGATCGCGAAAAGCTGCAACAGTTTCAGCAACGTTGGAACAACTCAACCCTGCCCGTTCATCTCCAAACGCATGGGTGGGACGAATTACCGCCGCTCTTGCCAAAGGCAGGATTGGTCGTCAACACAACACCGATTGGGATGCATCCCCAGGTTGAGCAGTCTCCCCTTGCCCCAGAGCTGATGGACTGTCTCCAACCCGGCGCGATCGCCTACGACCTGATTTACACCCCAAACCCAACTCGGTTTCTGCAGCAAGCCTCTGAGCGCGGAATGGTAACAATTGACGGACTGGAAATGCTGGTGCAGCAAGGAGCCGCCGCGTTGGAAATTTGGCTACAGCAGCCCGTGCCCGTTGATGTCATGCGGCGATCGCTGCAGCAGCATTTATTTAGACATCAATGAGTTTGCGACGACTATAAGGTGCTGAACCACCAAGACACAAAGCCACAAAGGGAATTTCTTACTGACCCATGACCCATGACTAATGACCAATGACCCTTAAACCAGCCCTGCTCGTAATGCCACAACAGCCGCCTGCACGCGATCGTCTACGGCTAGCTTGTTCATGATTCCCCGAATATGGGTTTTAACAGTATTAGGACTCAGGTAAAGCGCTTCGCCAATTTCCGTATTGTTCTTGCCTTCGACCAGGAGCTTGAGCACATCCTTTTCACGCTCGGTTAATTGTCCAATGCTGAGGTCTGGAGGGGGTGACTTCAGGTTCTCGACCACGAGTTGAGCAATCTGCGGATCCAGGTACATGGCCCCGGCTTCAGCCGCCGCGATCGCGGCCAACATCTGCTCGATGCTGGCTCCCTTGACGCAGTAGGCATCTGCTCCACTGGCCAATGCTGCCAACACCTCAGTTCGATTCGTGTGAGACGTTAGCATCATCACCCGCACCGTAGGATCTTGCTGCTTAATCTGTTTAGTGGCCTCAATCCCATCCAGTTGCGGTAAACCAATGTCCATGATCACTAAATCAGGCTTATGATTGAGAGCCGCTCGTATTCCTAGATAGCCACTCTCTACAATTTCCACCACTTCAAACTGAGGCTTAGACGCCAGAATCTGCTCTAGACCCAACTGGATCATGGGATCATCTTCAACAATTACGATCCGGAGTGGTTTTGCAGGGATGGCAGATGAGTTTGCAGTAGATGACACAGAACTCTCCTGGAGGGTTTCAGTTAGTCTTGCTTGATTGGCTTTTCCCCAATCTATACGAAATTTTAGTTCTGTTCTGACTGATAGATTCTTTCCACAATTTATATTCAGCTAATTATATTCAGCTAGTACATCAGGGCAGAAATAACTAGCCAGTTAGAAATCAGCAAAAAGCTTATCCCATAACCATTTCTGACTTCGCACTTCTGACTTCGCACTTCTGACTTCTTGCATTAGTTTACTAGCGGAAGGGTAAACCAGAACGTTGAGCCTTCCCCAATTTGACTAATCACCCCAATTTGTCCTCCATGAGCGGTGATGATTTGTCGGCACAGATAGAGTCCTAAACCCAGACCTACCGTTCGACGCGCCTGTTCGCCTCGCTTGTAAAGTTCAAACACAATGGCACATTGTTCAGGGGAAATGCCAACGCCATTGTCTTGAACCGTGCAATGAAGCATCGGGGACAGGGGAGAACCGGGCAGCGGTGGTAAATGTTTGACTTTTGACTCCTGACTCCTGACTCCCAACTCCTCAATTCCAATCACTTTCGTCGTCAGAGTCACTGTCAAACCCGGTGGGTTATGTTTGAGGGCATTGGCAATCAGGTTTTCGTACACGCGCCACAGTTGATTCGGATCTGCATTGACGAGGGGTAAATCGGTTGGAATCAGGTTTTGTAGCACAGCTTCATTTTTGGCCAACATGGGTTCCCAGTTGGCAACCACCTGTCCAATTAAGTCAGAAAGGTTAACGGGCTGAAGTTGGAGTGAGACACCACAAATTTCGTTGGATTGGGTTTCCAGAAGAGAATTGATCAGGGCAAGCTGGCGATCGTGACTCTGAATCATGCGCTGCAATGCAGACTGGGAGATCATGGCTGCACCATTGCCCGCCTCTGCTTCATGCAGCAGGCTCTTCAGCACCATCAACCCGCCAGTCACCGGATTGCGCAGGTCATGGGAAACAGCATGCAGAAAGACCTGAACGGCTTCTTGAGCCTTCTGACGTTCGCGGATTTCGGCTTGGAGCTGGCGATTTTGTTCCTGCAGTTGGTTTTGCAGCTTTTGAATGGCTAGATGAGTCCGGACTCGAACCTGGACTTCTTCAATCTCAAACGGTTTAGGGATATAGTCCACCGCACCGGCTTGAAAGCCCTGCACTTTGTCGAAGGTTTCTGAGAGGGCAGTCATGAAAATCACGGGAATGTCTTTGGTGTCATCTTGGGCTTTGAGACGGCGACAGGTTTCAAACCCATCAATTCCAGGCATCATCACGTCTAGGAGAATCAAGTCAGGTTTGGCATAGGGAATCTGGGCGATCGCGCTCTCCCCATCCTGTGCAACTCGCACCTTGAACCCAGACTTACTCAACGATTTGACGAGAATGCCTAGATTGGTTGGGTTATCGTCCACCAACAAAATGACACTCGCTTCAGACATTTCAGTACTCATTCAACCTCAACTAAACCCATGTTGCGGGTGGTTGTAATTCGTTATCTGTGAAGAGTAAATAGTCGTTTGTGGACAGTGGCTAATGAATATTTATTTTACGGTGTGGCACTGGAATCATCCTCGAATTCAAGCCAGGACTTACGCATTTGACCAAACCCTCGGAGTTTTAAGTAATTATGCGGGTCATGATGGTTGATTCTTGGTTAAAAACTCCGAGGTTTGGTAAGTCCTGCAAGCGATCGCATTGAAGCTCAAAGCACGATTCAAGAATCATTTGGTGGAAGTAAAATAGACCTCCTGATTAGACTGCACGGCAAACAGTCGTAGAAGCGGTTAACAGACTAACCCTCAGCTTTATCAAAATCAACGTTGCTCAGCATAAATCGAAGCTGATATTCAAGCTTTAGTACATCTATTCATCAAGACTTTACTAAATCAATCGTTTTGTAAGTTGACCGTAAAGTTTGCGCTTCCATACAGGTCATCCTACTGTTTCTACAGAATCTATAAACAAAACAGTTGATTAGATTTAATTTTGGTCAAGCCTGCAGCCCGTGAGTCAGCCAGTGCTCAGACCTGGGTTTCATAACGAATGTGAGTGATTTCATGAGCGCCGCTACCTGATGCTTGCTCCTGATCTGATGCTGCGACAGAGCTGATCAGACTGACGTTTGGGTGTGTCTACTGAATGATGAAGAGGCGTTATTCACAACGCCAGCAATTGACCCAAACGAATCCTATGTGGGCGAAGGTCAGCAGAAAAATTTGGAAGTGGCGCGGCATCTGGCTTACAGCCCCCAGCGTCGCAGGCATTGTGCTGCTGTTGCGCCTATCGGGGTCGCTGCAGCTCTATGAACTGATGGCATTTGATCAGTTCTTTCGGCTGCGTCCACGCGAAATTCCTGACTCTCGCATCGTGATTGTGGCGATTAGTGAGCCGGATTTGCGCAAACTGCGGCGGTGGCCGACCAATGATGCAGTCCTGGCGAAATTGCTCAAAAAAATTAGAAAGCAAAAACCTGCCGTCATTGGACTGGACTTAAACCGAAACTTTCCAATTGAGCCAGGACACAGAGACCTGGTTAAAGTGTTTAAAACAACTCCAACCCTGATTGGCATTGAAAAGCGGAGTAGACAAGAAGACGACGACGATGCATTTATTGATCCGCCGCCTGTGTTGAAGAAGCTGGATCAAGTCGCGTCTAACGACATTGTGATGGATCAAGATGGCAAAGTTCGACGGGCATTGCTTTACTGGGCCAGTTCTGACGGCAAGATTTCCCAAGAATGCTTGGGGTTGCGATTAGCACTGGACTATCTGTCGGCACAAAACATTTTCCCAAAGACGGAATCAGGTTCGGGATATTTGAAGCTGGGTAAAACGGTTTTTCCCAATTTCAAATCTAACGACGGTAGCTACGTTCGGGCAAACACGAGCGGATACCAGATCATGTTGAACTACCGGGGCCCAGCCAAAACCTTTCGGACTGTTTCCCTAACAGATGTGCTGAAGGACAAGATCCCAGGTAAGTTGATGCGCGATCGCATTGTGCTGATCGGCCCCACGGCTTACAGCATCACCGATCGCTACCACACCCCCTACAGCGGCAACTCTCTAACCACACCGGAAACAATGGCGGGAGTGGAGATTCACGCCAATGTTACGAGTCAGATTCTCAGCGCAGCTCTGGAAGATCGGTCAGGAATCCGGGTTTGGTCAGACGAACAAGAGATCGCCTGGATTTTACTGTGGTGCTGGTTTGGGGCCATTCTGGGCTGGGTGGCGCGATCACCCCGCTGGATCGTCAAAGCGGTGATCATTGCAACCGGAAGCTTGCTAGCAGGCTGCTATCTGGCGTTTCTAGTCGGATGGTGGATTCCTGTCGTACCTGCTGCATTAGTGTTCATTGCCTGCGCCAGTTTTGGCACCAGCTATATGGCGTACATTGAGCGGGATGAACGGCAAACCATTATGAGTATCTTCGGTCGGCATGTCACTTCGGAGATTGCCAAGACGATTTGGCGCGATCGCGACCAACTGCTACAACAAGGACGCTTGCCAGGACGCCGAATGACCGCAACTGTTCTGTTCACCGACTTGGAAGACTTCACCACGATCTCCGAACAAACCGACCCCGAAATCCTCATGTCCTGGCTGAATGAATACATGGAAGCAATGGCTCAGATTGTTTTAGATAAAGGGGGCGTCGTTGATAAATTTATTGGGGATTCGATTATGGCAGTATTTGGCGTACCGATCGCCCGAACCAGCCAAAAGGACATTGCTCAAGATGCTTATCAAGCCGTAGACTGCGCCATTGAAATGGCGAAAATGCTGGAATCCCTAAATCACCAATGGCAAAGCCAGGGACGCCCAACTACCCATATGCGGGTGGGTATCTCAACGGGACTGGTGGTTGCTGGAAGTCTGGGTGGCAATCAACGGCTTGATTACACCATCATTGGCGACAGTGTAAATGTGGCAGCGCGTTTGGAAAGTTACGACAAATCAATTGGTGCTGGAATCTGTCGCATTTTAATCAACGAAACCACCTACGAACTTATCCAAGAGCACTTTCCAATTCAATTCATTGCGAATGTTCAGCTCAAAGGACGAGAACAGCCAACTGAAATTTACCAGGTATTCTTGAAGTCGTTTGAATCGGACACGACTAAGTAGGTGGGTATGATTAAATCGAACAGGTGTCAGGGAAATGCCCGGTTCTGACACCTGACACCTGGAACCGACCTCTCAAAGATCTGATCAATTAACCAACCCATTTGGGTATTACTCTTAGCTATCCTGAAAGGAAATGACGCCATACCTTGAGGTTGATGACAAATGCTCAACATTTCCCTTCCAGACCAGGTTCAAACGTTTGTAGAGGAGCAAGCGATCGCAGCAGGCTTCAACTCTGCTAATGAATATATTTATCATTTGATTTTGCGGGAGCAGGAGCGCCTTGCCCAACACAAGCGAATTGAATCTTTGTTGTTGGAGGGTCTGGAAAGTGGGGAGCCCGTGGAAGCAACAGATGATTGGTGGGAACAAAAGCGTACTCAACTCGTTGAACGGTTTCAACAATCGGACGCATGACCAGGTGAATTATCATCAGACCGAAGGCAAGCCAGGATTTAGACGACCATTTTGCCTACATTGTTGAGAATACCTTTGAAACATTTCTAAGTCTGTGTTTTTGATGTTTCCCGTCGTGACGAGCAGAAGTTTATAGGGTTGCTGCACTGTCAATGGGCGATCGCACATACCCTCCCTTCAGTTTAAAGCAGCGATCGCCTTAGTGCTGCCTATGATTTTCGGATTGTGGGCTTGGAGAGCATGCAAAGTCTCTTTATAGAAGAATCGCCTTGCAGATACGGCAGGGTTCAAGATAATTTGCGCCATCTGCCTGAAAAAGGCTGGCTGTGACTCTTGTCACTAGCAGTTCGCCTTGCAACGCATACGCTTGTAAGTAGGATTACTGAATTGAACCCCTACTCAAGAATGGTTTTAAGCGCTGCTAAAAACTCTTGTTCAACGTAGGGTTTGGTAAAGTAGCCAGTTGCACCGAGCTGGATGGCGAGCTGACGATGCTTTTCGTTGCTGCGCGAGGTGAGCATGACGACGGGAGTCTTGGAGAATTGGGAGTTCTGGCGACGATGGGTGAGAAACTCAAACCCGTTCATATTCGGCATTTCCACATCACACACCACCAGGCTCACTGCCACACTCCGCTGCAACTGCTCGATCGCCTCTCGGCCATCCCGTGCCTGCAACACGCGATAGCCTGCCCGCTCCAGTGAAAGGGCCAGGGTTCGCCGCAGGGTCACGGCATCATCGACGACCAAAATAGTGGGAACCTGGGCAGTTTTTGCCACAACGGGAGGGTGATAAGCCAACAGATCGCCAGGGTCGTCTGCGCGTCGCTCGAACTCGTCCAATGCCGGGGTTGTAGTCGCCTGTGATTCTAAGATCCAGGCTAGCAAAGCCACGGCATCAATCACCGGCACCAGACTACCATCCCCCAGAATGGTGCAGCCATAGATGTAGCTGGGAGGCGCGATCGCAGAACCAAACGGTTTAATCACCAGTTCTTGCTCGTTCACCAGGCGATCGACTTCTAAGGCAAAAAATTGCTGATCCTGACGCAGAATCAGCAGTGGGGGGGCCCAGTCTTTAGGCGGAGAGAATGGATTTAAGGCCTTACTGGGAGCCGTATCGGGCAGTGGGCAGGTATACCGGAGCAAATCAGAGAGTCGATAGGTTGGAATCGACTGATTCTGCCAACTCAACCAGCGCTGAAATCCGGATAGCTTAACCTGATCAGCCCGAGGAGTCAGAATTTCCTCCACGCTGTCAACGGGAATCGCGATCGCGGCAGACCCAATCAAACAAATCATCAATTTGACAATTGTCAGCGTCAGCGGCAAGTACAACGTAAACGTAGCACCGTGTCCAAGAGATGAAGTCACCGTGACGGATCCCTTAATCAATCCCAACTGAGCACGGACGACATCCAGTCCCACTCCCCGCCCAGACAGTTCACTCACCTGGTCTGCCGTTGAAAATCCTGGTTCAAACACGAACTCATACAGTTGCGCTGGCGAGAGTGTTGCTAACTGTTCTGCAGAAAGCCAGCCCAGCTCAAGAACTCGACTGCGAATCCGGTCTAAACTCAATCCCTGACCATCATCCTTAACTTCGATGATGGTTTGATTGCCCTTGTGATAGGCTCGGATTTCAATTTGACCCTCCTCCGATTTTTCTCGTTCACGTCTGACATCCCTCGGTTCGATGCCGTGATCAAAGGCATTTCGGATTAAGTGTAATAGTGGGTCATGAAGCTTCTCCAGCATGGCCTTGTCAACCAGCACACCAGTACCCGTTAGTTTGAGTCGAACCGGTTTATGGTACGTCGTGGCTAGATTGTGCAGCACCCGTGGGAAGCGTTGCAGAATCTCACCCAACGGCAGCATCCGCGCCCAGACCAACTCATCCCGCAGGCGAGTCAGCATATGTCGCTGTTCTTCCACGGTTCGGTTAGATTGCTGGGCAAACAAGCTCACATCATTAACCGTTTCCTCCAACTGCATGACATCCTCAAAGATTTCCTGGAGTTGGGATTGGAGGATCCCGTATCGATCCATTTCGAGCGAATCAAACTCAGTAGTGTAAGCTCCCTGAGCAGTCGTCGTATAGGTAGAAATTGGGCTATCAAACACAAGATAGCGACTTCTGGGCGTTTCGGTCCAGCTTCCGGTTTCGCCAGCTACGGATAGGGCGGGTTTGGAATGTTCTGAGGCAACCAGCATCTGGTCAGACAGCTCCCGTAGATCATCGACCACGGTTTGGAATCGGGCGAATCGGCTCAACAACTCTCGCAAAACTCCACGCAGTTGCTCATTTTGCAGAGAAAGGCTATTCCGGTTGATCGTCAACTCACCAACAAGATTATTCATCCGTTCGAGCCGCTCCAGGTCAACTCGAATCGTGAGAGTTGGATTGACAGGCGCGGTATTTTGGCGAACAGCTGCAGTCGTTTGTTTTTCGGGAGCCAAATCAGTGGGTTGAGCAGCGATCGCGCTGTTGTCTTCTACTCCATCTGCAATGGCACCACCCAACATGGCTTCAAGCAGGGAAAGACTAGCGGCTGGATCTTCAAGATCCAAATCTGCGTGAATGGACTCTATCTCAACTCGCGATTCATCTGCGATCTCGATGAACTTTGGTGGCTCGGGAATAGTGAACTCGGTGGGCGCGGAGTCTGTGAGTGCCGAATCTGTGAGTGCTGAATCTGTGAGTGCTGAATCTGTGAGTGCTGAATCTGTGAGTGCCGAATCTGTGAGTGCCGAATCCGTGAATACGAAGTCCGTGAGTGCCGAGTCCGTAAATATGGGATCGGTGAGGCTAAAGTCGGTGAGCGTGGGAGCCGTGTAGATGGGATCAACGAATGACCTGAGCGTGGCGGAGGCCACCGTTTGGTCAGTACGATCGCCCGCTAGAATCGCCTGTCTGCTGCGTTCAAAGTCAGCCAGTGCCAGGTAGGTAATTTCAAGCGCCTGATCCGGTTGCACATCGAGTGCCTGCTGAACGGTTTCCGCGATCGCCCCAAAGCCCGGCAAATTCAGCAGTTCGGCAAACCCTGCAAACACCTCCGCCTGGGCCCGCAGTTCTCCCGCAACCTCGTAGTCTTGGGGATTGGCAACCACGAGTTCAAGCCGTTCCAGTCCTTGAGCCACATCAATCGCAAAGATCGATGAGACCATATCAATCCCCAAATCAGCCGAACTGGGGATATAGTTTTCAGTCTGCAGCAGCGCCTCTCCACAGCGCTCTTCAATCCAGTTGAAAATCGGATCGGCGATCGCCAGCGCCTGATCGGAGTCAAACGACCCCATCGTGATCTGCTCCATCAACGGCAATCGTAGACAATCGTAGGCTTGCAGTAACTGCTCTTGCAAAACCATATCAATCTCGACCGTATCACTGTAAAACGCTTTGAGAACCGTTTCCAACCGGTGAGCAATCGCCGCGATCGCGTCTAACCCAACACTCGCAGAACCGCCTTTCAACGAGTGTGCTGCCCGCATCAGTTCATGTACCTGAGCGGTGCTGTGATCCTGGCGCAACGTCAGTAAACCGACTTCGATCACCTGCAGTAATTCAGGAGCCTCTTCCACAAAAAACTGATAGGCCTGGTCACGGATATCGGAATTGATTGCCATAGGACAGAAATAAAGAGTTTCTAGCTGTTAGGGACGTGCATTAAGTGAGAAATGGCTCTATGTTAGGCTGCTTGCACCTTGCCTTATCCTACCCTTCTCCAACGTTGGGAGAAGGGAACCGTATTACTCCCCTCTCCCAATCCTCGGAAG
>JAAUSG010000155.1 GCA_012034055.1 Leptolyngbyaceae cyanobacterium RU_5_1
AAAATCGGGGCTTAAGTCAGCTAGACAAGCGATGGGCTGCACCTTTCGCTAGCCAAAAGCCTGACAATTGCTCGTGAGACTGATATAAGACTCAAAATCGCTGGAAAATCAATTAATCGAGGTGCCCATCCTAAACTGTCGAGTAAGGATCCGCTCAAGAATCAGAATTAGGAGGAGGTTTTACAGCGATGAGACAAGCCGTGCAAAAAATAGCCAATTCATTTGGCTATCGAATTTCAAAAATCCGTGAACCCTTTCCGTTTCCCTATATCGATGCTCTACATCTGATCCTGCAAGACTACTCAAAGCCAATTCAGGATATCACGTTTGTGCAAATCGGCGCGAACGATGGTACTTCGGCAGACCCCATTAATCAGTTGGTTCGGCAACACCATTGGCAAGGCGTGTTGGTGGAGCCTCAGCCCAATATCTTCAAACGACTGATTGAGAATTACCAGAGTGAAGATCAACTGATCTTCGAGAATGCGCTCATTTGCGACCATGATGGCACGGAAACTCTTTACGCGATCCGTGAGCAAGAGCCGAAGTTGCCCTTCTGGTGCTACCAAATTGCGAACATCAATCGCGATCGCCTGGAGCAACTGCTGGCAGATGAAAAAGAAGGGCTACAACTTCCAGTTGACGTGGCAAATTTAATTGAGGAATTGACAATTCCAGCGTTAACCGTCAGTAGCCTGTTTGCGAAACACAACATTCAAGAACTGGACTTGCTTGTCATCGACACATTAGGGTACGACTTTGAAATCATCAAGCTGATCCCCTTCGACCAGATCAAACCGTCGATTATTCACTTTGAGCACTGCCTGTTGGCCCAAGATGAACAGCGTGCCTGCTTTGAATTTCTAACACAGCAGCAATACAGCTTTATTCAGGTGGGAGTGGATACGATCGCCTATCTCAAAGCTCCCACTAAATGGGGAGTTTACGCATTCTAGGGTTTACCATCGGCGCAGTGGTCATAGACTGGTTAGAGGATTGGCAAGCGCCTAAAATCCATTTCGCAAGGGCAAGTTACTGCCGCAGAAGTGCCGATGATCGGGTATTCTCCAATCTACAATCTATAATCTCCAATCGCGCGATCGCTAGCATGGGTCTGTACATTGTCAAACGCCTGCTCAGTTTGCTGCCTGTTCTCCTCGGCATCACACTCTTAGTCTTTGGATTTTTGCACTCAATTTCGGGGGGGCCAGCCGTTGTGTTGCTGGGCGAGCGGGCAACACCAGAGCAAGTTGCGGCTGTGAATGCTCAATTTGGACTGGATAAGCCGCTCCTGGTGCAATACTTTGCATTTCTGAATAACTTAGTCCACTTCAATTTTGGGACGAGCATAATCAGCAGAATCGCGATCGCAGACGAACTCAGAAATCGCTGCCCGGCAACGTTCGAGCTGTCATTGGCAGCCATGATGGTTGCCCTGTTGTTGGGAATTCCGGCTGGGATGGTTGCCGCTGTGCGCAAAAATAGCTGGCTAGACAACCTGACCATCACTGGCTCATTGCTGGGAGTTTCTCTGCCAGTCTATTGGCTAGGACTGTTGCTCATCTATTTGTTTGCCGTCAACCTGCACTGGCTGCCCCCCAGCGGGCGGATCAGCGTCGATGCGGGATTCAATTTTCAACCGCTGACCGGCTTCTACGTTCTGGATGCCATACTCAAGCTTGACGGTAAAGCGTTGGTAGACATCCTGGCTCATCTGATTCTGCCTGCTTTGACCTTGGGTACCATTCCCCTGGCAATTCTGGCCCGCATTACCCGCAGCGCCATGTTAGAAGCCCTATCCCAGGACTATATCCGCACGGCCCAGGCAAAGGGAGTCCCAGAGATTTGGGTGATTTGCAAACATGCGTTGAAAAATGCTCTGCTGCCAGTTAGTACGATTACTGGACTCCAGTTTGGCACCCTGCTAGGCAGTGCCATTTTGACAGAAACCATTTTTGCCTGGCCCGGCATTGGCTCCTGGATTTACCAGGGCATTTTGGATCGGGATTACCCAGTTGTGCTGGGCGGGGTTGTCTTTGTTGCAGTTTCTTTTGTGCTGGTCAATCTGCTGGTGGATCTTTCCTACGCCTTGATTGATCCCAGGATTCAGTTGTAAGTAGGGGCGGGTTTATGGATGCAATTTTTGCGATCGCACAATGTTCTGGTCTAAACCCGCCCACACAGAATTGGTGGCTTAGTATTTCGGCTTCTAGGTTAAATGAGATGGGATATGAATCTGGCTGAACAACGTGCCTGGAAACGATTTTGGCAATCAACGCCTGGAAGAACGGGGCTGGTGTTGACGATCGCCCTGCTCCTCCTGGCATTGCTGGCTCCCATTCTCAACCCCTATAACCCAACCATTGATCGCAATTACGGAGCACGACTGCTGTCCCCCAGTTTCAGTCATTGGTTTGGCACTGATGGATTAGGTCGAGACATCTTAACTCTAGTTTGGTACGGGATTCGCACCTCATTGCTGGTTAGTGTGGCATCGGTTGGTTTGGGATTGGTGATTGGGTTGGTTCTGGGGCTGCTGGCAGGATATTTGCGGGGGCGAATTGAAGGCATCATCAACTGGATGACCGACATTCTGCTGGCGTTTCCGTCAATTCTGCTGCGATCGCGGTGGTGACGGTCAAAGGGCCCGGACTGCAAAGCACAATGGTGGCGATTGGGATTGTGCAGATCCCTATTTATATTCGGCTGATCCGCTCTGTGGTGCTTTCGTTGCGAGAGCAGGAGTTTATTCAGGCAGCACGAGCCTTGGGCGCTACCCCCGTCCACATTCTTTGGCAACACATTTTGCCAGCCGGACTCGCGCCAGTTGTGGTTCAGTCCAGCCTTTCAATTGGCACAGCCACGTTGGAGGCGGCAGGCTTGGGTTTCTTAGGATTGGGCGCACAACCTCCAATCCCGGAGCTAGGAACGATGCTCGCAGACGCCTTCAAAGGTGGGTATTCCCTTTCCTCTCCCTGGACAACTCTATTTCCCGGACTGTTCATCACACTCATGGTTCTGGCGTTCAATCTGCTCGGCGACGGACTGCGCGATGGACTTGATCCACGTTCCTAGCGGTCTGTCAATCCATGACTGACGAATTGCGGCATTCAGGGAGTTGATTAGAGTTAAATTTTGAAGGTCTTCGACCCGTCAAAATTTTCCTGACGGAACACCAGATCCAATTCATCCTGATGAAGTATCTCAACTTCTGTATCAGGGATCAGAAGCTCTGGTACGGAAACCTCATCTTATGCGCCTTTTTACCTCTTCCCTATTGTCAGGTTTGCTACTGGCAGTGTTGGCTGCTCAGCCTTCCAGTAACAACCCCCCACTCGTCCAGCCAAACCGGCTTGCAGATTTTCAAGATGCTCAATCCGTTCACTTAATGGATCAAAGCAAACGACCCAGACATCGCGGCAGCGGACGCCGTGATTTAATGCATCATACCGGCGGTTTGCAAGTTAGCTAAGAAACGAACATTAGTTTAGTCTGGAAATGCATAATCAGAGCTAGCTACTTGTCCGTTGGACGCTAAAGGCTAGTATTGTCGTTCGCTTGACAGCAGCTACAGAAGTAGCTGCTTTACTATTTCGTCATTCTTCATCATTTGCTTCTTGTGCAACCCGTTGCCAGCCTTAGTAAGCAATCACAATGGCACCTTTTACAGACTATTTACATCGTAAACTAAAAGTATATCGAATTTTTGCGCGTTTTCCGCAAGAATCAGGGTTACTATTACAAAATTGGGGAATACTATAGAAATCGGAAGCAACTCTTACAGATTAGATGACTGGGTTGCTGCGATCGGGGTGTAATCTGTGTGGATTGGCAAAAAGATAACGGGTTTATGTCAACTACTCATCTACACAGTGGTTTCGTTGGAGTAGCGGTTCTGAAATGACTAACGATCTCGATCTGATCAAACACCTCAGTCCTAGCGCAATGGATCAGATCATGCTGTATCTGGCATTTAGCGCGATGAGAACCAGTGGGCATCGGCATGGGGCGTTTTTGGATGCTGCTGCAACGGCGGCCAAGTGCGCCATCTATATGACCTACCTGGAGCAAGATCAGAACTTGCGCATGACGGGGCATTTGCACCACATCGAGCCGAAACGGGTGAAGGCGATCGTTGAAGAAGTGCGAGAGGCGTTAACTGAAGGTAAGCTGCTGAAAATGCTGGGTTCCCAGGAACCCCGTTATTTGATTCAGTTTCCCTATGTTTGGTTAGAGCAGTTTCCCTGGCAACCGGGGCGATCGCGCATTGCTGGCTCTAGCCTCACGTCGGACGAGAAGCGCCAACTTGAGCAAAAACTGCCAGTCGGTAACCTGCCAGATGCTCAAGTCATCAACTCCTTCCAATTCGTAGATTTGATCGAGTTCCTGCACACGCGCTCTCAAGAAGATTTTCCCAAAGAACGTCAGATGCCTTTGAGCGAAGCACTAGCAGAACACATTAAGCGGCGTCTGCTTTACTCTGGAACCGTAACCCGGATTGACTCTTCGTGGGGAATGCCGTTCTATGCCCTAACTCGAGCATCCTACTCGCCCGCTGCTGAGGAAGAACGAACCTATATTATGGTGGAAGATACTGCCCGGTACTTCCGTCTCATGAATGATTGGGCCAATCGACGGCCCAATGCAATCAGGATTTTAGAAGAATTAGATATTCCTTCTGAGAAAATTCAGCAGGCGATCGAAGAGCTGGATGAAGTTATCCGGGCCTGGGCAGACAAATATCACCGGGTAGGAGGAAACCCTTTTGTTCTACAGATGGCATTGGGAACCGAAGAGGAGTAGTTCGTCAACAGCGTTACCATTCACCGCCTGAACCAACTACGTAGTGAAAATTGCCCTCTCCAACGCTTTGGCGGAGGGTTTTCAATATTTTATTCGGGTCATCATAAGGGCCGCTAAAGTAATAGGGCTTGCCATTGCGCCCAAAGGTTAGGGTTGGCTGTCCGCTCCACTGCCCTAAGTGTGATCGGGCTGGTTCAAAGTCTCGGTGAGGCTGAAAACCCAACTTCGCCGCATAGTCAACCGCACCAAACACGATCGCCTGCGCCAGTTCCAACGAGATTTCCTCGGTTCCTGTTGGAAACGGTCGATAATTATAGTCAACAAAGTCTTTGTATAGGATGGGATCCATGCGGCGGGGACCACTGGCATCCTTTACGCCCAAGCACCAAATATCAACCAGGTAGGTACACACCTCCAGGCGATTGAAGCCTGCCTGTCGAGCTACCACGACAACCGCAAACCCAGGCTCGGAGTCCTCGATGTCGTCAAAATCCTCGTCTGCCTCATCAAAATCTTCATCTGTGTCGTCGAAGTCCTTGTCTACCTCGTCAGAGTCTTCGTCCATCTCAGAGGTCGGAGCGATCGCCGTCTCCACCTCGATATCGATCGTCTCACTCTCTATCGTCTTACTCTCTGAAAGCAGCGCTGGTAAGCAGCTTTTGTTTACCAGGATCTGATAGATCGGGTACAGTTCGCCTGCCGCGGCACGATCGGCTGTGATCTGTTCGGCTTGAGCTTTAATCACAGCCGTTACTTCCGCTGGACGTAGCCCAAGCCGTCGGGCAATTTGTTTGGGAGCAACGTTTTGAGCGCGAAGTTCAGCGATCGCCTGCTCTTGTTCAGGGGTCATGGCTTCTTCAAAAATGCATTAGGGTAAAGACTGCCACACCGATGTCTGTCTTGTAAAGGATCGAGAGTTGGGGAGGCGATCGCTAGGAACAATGCAAAATTAAAAATGCAAATCCTTACTGGAAGCCATTTTTAATTTTTAACTTTTAATTTTTAATTCCGAATCGGCGTGTGAACCGTAACTAACTTCGTGCCATCTGGAAAGGTGGCTTCGACCTGTACTTCATGAATCATTTCCGGGATGCCTTCCATTACGTCACTGCGAGAGAGCAACGTAGTGCCGTAGCTCATCAACTCGGAAACTGTGCGTCCGTCTCTGGCTCCTTCTAAGATGGCGGCTGTGATGTAGGCGATCGCCTCCGGGTAATTCAACTTCAATCCCCGCTCTTTGCGCCGTTCTGCCAGCAAAGCGGCTGTAAAAATCAACAACTTGTCTTTCTCTTGCGGCGTTAGTTGCATTGTTATTCCTGTTCTTCAGTCGCAATAATTTCTTCAAGTTCGACAACCAATACTGGAAGAATTTGAGTAACAGTATCCCAGACAATATCAAAATCGATCTGGAAATAAGCATGAATTAAGCGATTTCTCATGTCGATGATTTGTGACCAAGGGATTTGTGGTAACTGATTTTGGCGTTCTCGTGTGATTCTAGAAGCAGCCTCACCAACAATTTCGATACATTTGACAAGGCTCAGCGCAAGCATTTGATCAGATTCCAAGTCACTCCGCGTTCTACTTTGGCTAAACTCAACAGCTTTTTGAGCAGCATCTCGCATGTGGCGCAAGCGGGTTGGATCATCAATGAACATAGATAACCTCTGCAGAGTCGAGAACCTTTTGACGGAAGTACTTGCTCAACTCATTTGGAGTTCGTAAATCGACTTTCCGGCCTACCATTTCAGTCAATTCAATTTCCATTCCTGCCAAGTCAAAATAGGTAATTTTTGATCCGGGAATAAACTCGACGAGCATATCTACATCGCTCTCGAACCCAAAATCATCACGCAAAATTGAACCGAATAATGATAGCTTGGCGATCGGTTTGCGCTGGCAAAACTCTGTGATTTTTTGATAGGGAAGTTCGATCGGACGCGTAGGATTCATCGCACACCTCAGTTAAAGTTGCCAAACTCGTGGAATGCAGGCAGTTCGCTGTAAGTAAATCGGGCGTAGCAGTTGCCATACGGCAATAAACCACTGACGCGCTTCTATTGTAGAACTGCCGCGATAGCGACACAGTAGCCCAGACATTAATCGAGTCACGCCTGCTTCCCCAGTAGTTCCAGTCCACAAACTCCTGACCTTGTCTACCAGTTCTCGTTCAACGGGTTGGCCCACAAAGGCAAAACTACCAACAACTGGGTACCCTGCCAATCCATGCGGGCTATGAAAAATGGTTTCGCTGCCGGGGAGCCACTGGCGATCGATCCACAGCGGACGACCCTGCTGCCAAATTTCGGTGTGCGATCGCACTCACCTGCCACAAACTGCTCACCTCTGGCAGTGCGGCCAAAGCGGGTGATCTCCCAGCCCAGCCAGTGTGCGTCTGGTGCCAGTTCAATGCGCAGGTCTTGCCGATACAGAGCCTGGTCAAAGGCGATCGTTTCCTGGGGCAGCCACTCCAGACAGGCTCCGGTTGCAATCTCAATCTGCACCGTTTGTTGTGCCTGTAAGCCGTTTGAGCGATAGAGTTTGTTGGCGGCGGCGGTTGTGATCAGAGCCTGAGATTGGGGTTGGAGTTGGAGGTTGAGGTTGAGGCGATCGCCACCCACCACGCCTCCTGCTGTATGCAAAATCACGCTATGGCAAACCGCTGTACCTTCGGGATAGAAGGGCCGCTGCACTTTCAGCGGTGCTTTGACGTGTTCATAAACCATCTGAGTTGCATCGTCTCGATGGGCAAAGGTCAGTTGCAAATCCCCTTGCCAGCCTTGATGGTGATTCGAGGTATTAAAATCGTTAGCGAATTGCACAGGTGTTGGGCTTCCCAGTTAAATGTAATTGCAGCTACAGAATGCACCCCAGTAAACCACTAGATTCGAGGGGTTGCCAACCTCTGAACAGTTGTTCATGGTTGATTGCTGCGCAGTTAGAGAGTCTCTCCCGCTACATTCAACAATGGGGTGATTCAATGCCTAAAACACTATTCAAAGTTGATCTGACAAAGTCAATGGATCAGCAGGAATTGCCAGGGCACAATCGCTGGCATCCTGACATTCCGGCTGTGGTATCGGTGAATCCGGGAGAGGTTTTTCGGATTGAGTGTAAGGATTGGACCGACGGGCAAATCAAGAATGACGATAATCCCAATGATGTTCGCGATGTCGATTTAAGCGTGGTTCACGTCTTGAGTGGGCCAATTTGGGTCAACGGGGCGGAGCCTGGCGATATTTTGGTGGTTGACCTGCTCGATATTGGCGCACTGCAAGGAGATGAGTGGGGCTTTACGGGAATTTTTGCCAAGGAGAACGGTGGCGGGTTTCTCACCGATCACTTTCCTAGTGCGGCAAAGGCAATCTGGGATTTTCAAGGCATTTACACTACTACGCGACACATCCCAAATGTCCGCTTTGCAGGCATCATTCACCCTGGCTTGATTGGCTGTGCGCCGTCCCATGAACTGTTGGCAACCTGGAACAAGCGAGAATCTGAACTGGTCGCCACCGCACCTGATCTGCGCACCTATGGCACCGGTTTATCTGGCGATAAACCCGTTCTGGCAGCCCTGCCCAATCCCACCAATGCCATCCTGGGTACTTTGCCCAAGTCTGACTATGAGCGGGTTGCGGCTGAAGCCGCCCGCACGGTGCCGCCGCGTGAGCATGGCGGTAACTGTGACATCAAGAACCTGTCGCGGGGCACCCGAATTTACTTTCCGGTCTACGTGGAAGGGGCAAAGCTGTCGATGGGCGACATTCACTTCTCGCAAGGCGACGGAGAGATTTCCTTCTGTGGCGCGATCGAGATGTCGGGCTATATCGATCTGCACATTGACATCATCAAAGGCGGTGTTGAGAAGTACAGTTTAGTGAACCCCATTTTCAAGCCGGGTCCGTTGGAGCCTCGCTATTCTGAGTACCTGGTGTTTGAAGGCATTTCGGTGGATGAGTTCACCGGCAAGCAGTACTACATGGACGTTCACATTGCCTACCGGCGGGCCTGTTTAAACGCGATCGCGTATTTGAAAAAGTTCGGCTACACGGGTGAGCAAGCCTATCTATTGTTGAGTTGTGCGCCGGTTGAAGGCAGAGTCAGCGGCATTGTTGATATTCCCAATGCCTGTTGTACGTTGGCCATTCCCACCGAGATTTTCGACATGGACATTTTGCCAACATAGGAGGCTACGGGATGCCGCTGTATGAGTTTAAGTGTCAGACGTGTGGAGTATTTGAGCAATGGCGATCGCTGGCAGAGTCCAGCAATCCTGCCTTTTGTCCAACCTGTCAGGTTCAGGGCAAACGTGTCTTTTCAGCACCTGCTGTTAATTTGTCCAGTAGCTTGCCGCTGCGGAGTTCTAAGTTAGAACCAGACGTTGTAAAGCGCGACAAAGAACCAAAGCCGCAAACGTTCCAAAGCCAGTCTAGCGGACGGCCTTGGATGTTGGGTTCCTAAAACCGAGGGAGTTTAAGGGGTGCTCTTCACAGATAAATGTCTTCGGGGTTCTTACTTAAGTTATGACCCTGACTCAGCAATCCTCGCAATTATTTACGTGTAAACCTTGAAACTTCAATCTTAAGATAGATAAACTAGGGAATCACTCCTTGTAAAAGGAAGATTGCTGTGAAAGGGCTGTCTGAGAGGGCTATTGCAGGTGGGTTTGTCCTCGCACTGCTGCTATTGAGTGGTGTGGGAGTGGTGTCCTATCCCAGCCTGCATCGGTTGATTGAACACCAGCGACGGGTTGACTACACTCATCAAGTTTTAGAGGCAATCGATGATACTCTCCTGGGCATGACCGATGCCGCCTATGGACGGCGGGGCTACCTGCTTTCTCAAGAAAAGAGATTTCTCACTATCTATCAGGATGGGGTTCAACTGACGAACAAGAATCTCCAAGCCATCCGACGGTTAACGGCTGACGACGCCACCCAACAACGCCGACTCGATGAACTGGAGCCGCTGGTGGCTGAAAGACTGGCGGGGCTACAGCGATCGCTCGATTTATACTACCGCAACCCGTCCGATAGGGACACGCAAAGCACCCTGACCAGTCAGGGGACAACGATCCAGGAAAAGCTCCAGGAAAAGCTGCGCGTCATGCACGACGACGAACAGGTCTTATTGCAGCAGCGATCAGTGTCCGCCGAGGGCAGTGTGGCTCAAGTGACGATTGTTGAGGGTTCAGGTCTGGGTCTCAGCTTCGTCTTGTTGGCGGCAGTTTATGGTCTGCTGCAGCGGCAAGTCCGGATTCGGCAACGAGCAGAGGCAGCCCTACAAAACGCGAATGAGCAGTTGGAAACGAAGGTGCAGGTGCGCACAGCGGAACTCGTGCAGGTGAACACCTTACTTCAGACCGAACTCTTGGAGCGAGAGTTTGCTGAAAAAGCGCGATCGCAGAGTGAAAAGTTCCTGCGCACGATTACCGATGCGTTACCGGTACTCGTTTCCTACGTGGATGCGGACCTGTGCTATCGCTTCCATAATCGCGCCTACGAAATATGGTTTGGCAAGTCCTGCACCGAAATGGATAGGCAGCTCCTCTGGCAGGTTTTAGGGAAGCCGGCTTTCCAGGCAATTGAGCCGTATGTCAGGGCAGTTCTGTCAGGGCGGGAAGTCACGTTTAAAGTCCTGGTTCCTTATCGAGACGGCGGGGCGCGTTGGGTCAATGCAGTGTATATTCCCGATTTTGGGGAACAGGGGGAAGCCAGGGGATTTGTTGCCCTGGTGAGTGACATCACCGAACGTAAACAGGCAGAAGAGCAGCTCCGCCAGAGTGAAAAACACCTACGGGCAGTGCTGCAAACGATGCCGGTGATGATGGATGCCTTCGATCCAGATTGGAACATCATCGTCTGGAACCAGGAGTGCGAGCGGGTGACTGGCTATCGCGCCGATCAGGTGGTTGGCAATCCTGAGATTCTAGAACTGCTCTATCCAAACCCTGCCTATCGCCAGCAGATGATTGCGGCATGGAACGATCGCGGCAACAGCTACCGCGATTGGGAATGGGATATCACCTGTAAGGATGGCAGTATCAAAACCATTTCCTGGTCTAATATTTCCGAGCAATTTCCGATTTCCGGTTGGGCCGCCTGGGGCATTGGAGTTGACATCACCGGCCGTAAACAAGTAGAACGCATACTCCGGCAAATCAATGAGGAGCTGGAAATTAAAGTGCAGGCGCGGACGGCCGAGTTGAATCAGTTAAATCAAGAGTTGGTGCGTTCCAACCAGGAGTTAGAACAGTTTGCTTATATCACCTCCCACGATTTGCAAGAACCCCTGCGAGCCGTAATCGGGTATACCCAATTGTTGGTGCAGGACTACCAGGATCAGCTTGACCCAGCGGCTCAGGAGTACACGGCGTATATTGTGGATGGGGCCAGGCGGATGCAGCAGTTAATTCAAGACTTGCTGACCTACTCCCGCGTTGGCACTCGTGACCTGGTGCTTGGCTGCATAGACTGTAATGCGGTCTTAAGGCAGGCATTGGGCAATTTACAAGTGGCGATCGCCGAGAGTAATGCTACCATCCATGCGGAGCCGCTCCCGATCGCGATCGCGGATCAAACGCAGTTTGTCCAGCTCTTCCAGAACCTGATCGGCAATGCCCTCAAGTTTCGCCGCCAGGAACCTCCGCAAATTCGCATCTCAGCCATATTGAACGGCCGCGAATGGTGTTTCCAGGTGCAGGATAATGGGATTGGCATTAAGCCGCGCTACCTGGAGCGGATTTTTGAAATCTTCAAACGTCTGCACCCCCGCACCGAGTTTCCTGGAACGGGGATTGGATTGGCGATTTGTAAAAAAATTATCGATCGCCACAACGGGCAAATTTGGGCTGAATCTGAACCCGGCGTTGGCACAACCTTTTACTTCACCCTTCCTCATCATGAACAGTCAGATACTGAGACCGATTGAGATTCTGCTAGTGGAAGACTCTCCCAGTGATGCCAACCTGACGATCAGAAGTTTTCAGCAAGCCAAGATGGTCAACAATCTGCACTGGGTTACCGATGGCGAAACCGCAATGGACTATCTGCACAAGCAGGGAGACTATACTCAGGTAACCAAACCGGATTTGATCGTGCTTGATTTGAACCTGCCAGGGATGGATGGTCGAGAGGTTCTGGCGGAAGTGAAAGTCGATCCTAATTTGAAACGAATTCCAATTGTGATTCTGACCACCTCGACCGATGAGCGAGACATTTTGCAAACCTATAACCTGAATGCCAACTGCTATGTGGCAAAACCGTTTGATGTGCAACAATTCCTGCGGATTGTGCAATTGATTGGTGAATTCTGGCTGGTAGCTGTACGATTACCCCCTGAGTAGGATCAGATCGACTCAATCGATTCAGGAGTTCCCTAAAGTAGCGTTCTGGACTGTTCTATGACTCATATCCCAGTGCATATCCTGTTATTAGAAGACAGTCCCAGCGATGCAGACTTGATGCGTCAGGTATTTGTGCGCTCAGGCAAAACCGCTTGGAATCTGGTGTGTACTGAGCGATTGAGTCAGGCGATCGTGCGTTGTCAGGAACAAATGTTTGATGTAGTCTTGCTCGATCTGAACCTCCCCGATTCGGATGGTTTCGAGACGATAGCAACATTTCGTGAAGCAGTGCCCAGTGTGCCAATTGTTGTGTTGACCACGATCGATGATGATGATCTGGCGATGCAAGCAATGGCGAAAGGCGCACAGGATTATCTGGTTAAAGGGCAAATTACCATCCAATTGTTAATCCGCTCTGTTCGCTATGCGATCGAGCGCGGGCGATTTTTAGAACGGCTCAAAAACAGTGAGCAAAGTATTCTCAGATCCCTGGAACAGGAACAAGACCTGGATCTGCTCAAATCCAGTTTTATTTCAATGGCATCTCACGAGCTGCGCAGCCCGATCACCATGATTCGCATCTGTACGGAATTACTGCAAAATCACCAGCACGAATTGTCTGCAGAGAAGAGCAGCGAATACTTCGATCACATGAAAGCCGCGATTAAACAGATTACGGGCCTATTAGACGAAGTGTTGCTCCTGAGTAGTGCTGAGTCAGGTGGACTGAGATTCAAACCCGTATCAGAAGCTGTTTGTAAATAGATATGAAGCGAGCGTTCAACAGGAGAGGAAAAGAGCGATACCTAAGCAATCCATACTATTGCGGGAAAGCAAATGAGC
>JAAUSG010000156.1 GCA_012034055.1 Leptolyngbyaceae cyanobacterium RU_5_1
CCATTCTGATCAATTTTGTGTTGCTGGCAGTAGCCGTGCAGCAGTGCCCCGCGCAACACGCTGCCTGGTAAAAAAATCGAATGCCACTGCGCTGTTTGGGTCGCCATCCAACGCAGACACCAGCGCCGGTTGCAACAATTCAATGCGATACGTGAGAACCTTGCTCATGCCGCCACCCCCACGAACGTTTTGAATAACTTAAAAAAGTCGTCCGTCACATCTTTGGATGCGCCCTGCATCAGCCGCACCTGCAAACGCCCACGCCCTCGGTTGCGTCCGGTCCCGCCTCGCCGTAAAGCCAACACACATGCAGCCAATAGTGCCTGGGATTTAGCATCGGTCAGATCACCACTGCTCACCCCCAATGGTGCGCTAAACACCGTGCCTCGCAGCACCACGCGCATGGTGCGCAGCGAACCTTCTTCGGGTGCGCCAGTCTTCTCGTCTACCGCTGTCTGGCGGCGCAACGCCGTCAGTGAATCCAACACAGAGGCTGGGTTAAGCACTTTGGCGCGAATACTGGCTGCCACAGCATCGCTCAACGCAGCGGGTAACTCGGCATCGCCGATATTTAATATGGATTGTTTGGACTTGCTACCAGGGTTGCCAAACAACGCCGCTGCCGCAGGGGCAAAGACTGCACGCTGGCTTTCGTTTAACGCATACATGACATTGGCGCATTCCTCGGTCAACAGTCCCTTGAGTACGCGACCACGAATAAAAGGCAGGCCGCTAGCCTCGTCATAATCCACTTCTTCGTCTATCAATCCAGCCACGCCATCGCCTCGCCCAAATGTGGCATCGCTGAGTAATGTGATTTTGAGTTGAAAACTACTGGCATGGGGTTGGGCCTCCTGTGTTTGCGATTTGGGTTGGTAAGATGTATTCGCTGCCACATGAATTGGGATATACAAATCCATCAATTCAAGCGCATCAAAGTAACCACAGTAGCGCTTTTCGGTGGGGAGATCGGCCAGAGGGGTAAACCACCCGCTGTCTTGCCAAGATGATGAATGGGTCAAGCCGCCCACATCGGGCAGCTTTCGGTTAGGTGTATCGCGCAGATACTTCTCGCAGAAAGTTCTCACTGCGTCTGGGCCACCGCGCAGTGCATCTCGCAGCGCCTTGGATTTATTGCGCTTGTTGATCCACTCTGACTGAAACGCAGTCAAGCCTTTTCAACCACCGACCATGTTCGTCGCACATCCGGCGCGTCGTCGCTCAGCGCCACAGGCCTTAGCGTCAAAGAGCCAGCAGGCACCGTGTACTCTCGGTCTCGAATGTCATCAATGCCCCCAAATAAGCCACTCAAGGCATAGTGCCAATCCAACGTACTCCCCTCCCAATCTTCTAATTTATCTCGAAAGTGAGTGCGTAGTTTCTTGGCATCGTCGCACAAATCCTCGGCCAACCCGTAGGCACGCGCAAATGGGTAGTGCGTTTTTACAATGGCGACACCCGCCGCAGCCGTGGCACCTTTTACGACAAACTTATTTGCCGTCACATCCCAATCCAGCAGCCCTGTTTGTGGGTCTTTGGCACACGTTTCAAATTGATTGAGATATTCGATAGCAAGTGAAACACCCAATCGTCCATCGCACACAAAAGTGACATCGTCTCCACCAAACACAATGGGGCGAAAGGGTAGAAAGTAGTCTTGAGGAACATGGGGGTACTCATCTTGAGCTACTTGTTTGAGTGTGACTGTCGCCAATTTGTCGCCCTGCGAGTTGAGGTGGACGAGCTTCTCATAACGGTCACTGCCATCTGGCAGGTCTGCATGCACAAATCGCTCGACCAGCGTGCGCAGCGTCGCTTGCTAACGCTTTGCTTGCGCAATCGTTCATGCGCTTCGAGAATTCGCGCATCTGATTTACGTACGCGCGGTTTTGTCGGGTGTGGCAAACTTTTCAGTCAACTGCAACACTCGTTTACCGATGCCATTGCCATCGGCATGCACAATGGCAATAAAACTGTTTTCGCCTGCGTCGCGCCCCAAGTTATCCAGATCGTAGGGAAAGGCGTAGTACTTTCTCGCGTCACCGATTGCCTCTTCAAGCTCCTGGCGCAAGGCTTTGTTCGCATTATTAAGCGCATCGTGCTTGGCCAACACATCAGCCGAGACAGGGTATTGGTTTGCAGGGTCTGCGTCGGAACCGGCGTAGGCAACGGCGGGTAACCCGGTAGATTGACATGGCAGCGTTACGCCCAGGCTTAGCGACGGTGTGGAATATTGACGATTGCGCTTGAGTAAGTTTAGTTTTTCAAACGTGCTTTGTTGCTATGGGGAATTGTTTCGACGAGTCGGTGGCACCTCTCACAAAAGCTGTGTGGTGTTGACGAGCCGCGAAATCCGAAAGAGGTTGCCGCGACTGCGAGAGATAACCCCTAGTGCGCTGTCTGCCTCTGATGGGATTAACTGTGACAGCGGCAGAAGCATTGTTTCACGATCGCCACTTGCGGGGCACCGATGAGCAACAGCGATCGCTCATTGCCTTTTATCAGGGCAATCCCCTAGCCCTCAAAATTGTCTCCACCACCATTCAAGAACTCTTTGATAGTGACATTGCCCAGTTTTTAGCTAGTAATCCGGGTGTATTTGGGGATATTCGAGATTTGTTGGATCAACAGTGCGATCGCCTATCAGAATTGGAGCGATCGGTGATGTTCTGGCTGGCGGTTCATCGAGAACCTGTGACCATAGCAGCATTACAAGAGTTGGTGAGCGATGCTCTTACTGAGCCGCTGCACGATCGAGCGAATCCGTTGGAAGCATTGCAGTCTTTGGTACGGCGTTGCTTAATCGAGAAAACGGCAACCCAATTCACGCTCCAACCTGTGGTGATGGAGTACTTTACCGATCAATTAATTCAGCAGTTGAGTAGAGAGTTAACCAGTGATTCTGAGGGCGATCGTTCAAATCAAGCCTTTCTCAATCGCTACCCGTTGATGCAAGCCACCGCCCAGGATTATGTCCGAGAGGCGCAAGAGCGACTCATCCTCGCACCCGTAGCGCAGAGTCTACTCAACCGTTGGGGAAGTGCTAACACCATTGAAGCCCAACTGAAGCAAATTCTAGCGGCTCAACCCCCTCGACAACCGGGATACATCAGTGGCAATAGTCTCAATCTCCTGCGTCACTTCCAGATCAATCTCAGTCATGCCGATTTTTCTCACCTGACAATCTGGCAGGCTTACCTGCAAGGAGTAATGCTCCAGCACACCAATTTTACGGATGCAGATTTGACTTACTGCGTCTTTAATGAGGCGTTCGATCGCGTCAAAACCATTGCTTTCAGTCCCGATGGCACCCTGTTAGCAATTGGTGATGCCCGAGGGGATATTCTGCTGTGGCGACTATCCGATTATCAGCATTTAGCCACTTGGGCTGGACATACTGACTTTGTTCGATCGATCGCCTTTAGCCCAGATGGAACGCTGCTCGCCAGCGGCAGCCATGACAACACCATTCGCGTTTGGGATACGCAGTCTGGTAACTGTCTCAAGGTTTTAGAAGGTGATTTTCGCGAAGTAGAAACGGTTGCCTTTAGCCCAGATGGTCAGATTTTGCTTAGTGGCAGTTATGATGCAACGGTAAGGCTTTGGCAGGTCAGCACGGGCAATTGTCTCCAGGTTTTACGAGGACACACTAAACCCGTGAAATCGGTGGCGGTCAGCCCAGACGGCAACCTGTTAGCCAGTGGCAGTACTGATAAGACCATTAAATTTTGGGACATGCAGACGGGGCAGCTTCTCAAAACAGTGCCAACGGGTTGTAAAGTCGCCTCTGTTGCGTTTCATCCCAACGCTGAGATATTGGCGAGTGGAGATGATGATCACGAAGTCAAATTTTGGGATGTGCGAACGGGTCAACGGAACAAAACCCTGGAAGGACATGATAGTTGGCTGAGGGATGTGGTCTTTAGTCCAGATGGCGAACGATTGGTGAGTGCAAGTGAAGATCACACCGTTAAAATTTGGGATATTCATACCGGTCAATGCCTCAAAACATTGCGCGGTCACACGGATGAGGTTTTGACTCTGGCGATCAGTCCGGATGGGCGAACCCTTGCCAGTGGTAGCCAAACTCAAGAGATTAAGCTTTGGTCAATGCAAACGGGCCAATGTCTCAAAACCCTAGTGGGCTATCAAAGTTGGGTGACTTCAGTGGCGATCGCCCCGGATGATCAGAGGATTGTCGCAGGCTATGGAGATGGACAGATCCGCATTTGGGTGATCGACTCCGGGGCATGTTTGAATACCCTTTCAGAGCATCATCTTTGGGTAGAAAGAGTCGCGATCAGCCCCGATGGACGAACGATCGCCAGTTCCAGCAGCGATGGCAGCGCACGGCTTTGGGAGTGGGCAACCGGACGATGCTTTAAAGTCCTACGGGAACACATCCGATATACCTATGGTGTGGCATTTAGCTCGACGGGGATACTGGCCACCACTGGGGGCGATGATTTCTCTGTCAAACTTTGGGATGGGAAAACGGGAAAATGCCTCAACACTCTGGAGGGGCATCAGGATGATATCGCTGGGATCGCCTTTAGTCCCGATGGTCAAATCGTCGCCAGCGGCAGTGGTGATGATACAGTACGACTCTGGAATGTGAAAACAGGCGAGTGTCTTCACATCCTGACGGGGCATCGGATTTGGGTGAAGGCAGTGGCCTTTAGCCCCGATGGTCAACTCCTGGCAACTCACGGGAATCGCCTCAGAGTGTGGAATTCCAATACAGGTGAATGCCTTAAAACTCTAGAAGGGCATTCAGGGTGGATAGGCACTGTTATTTTTAGCCCCGATGGTCAACTCCTGATGAGTGGCAGCGAAGATCACACCATCCGATTCTGGTCTGTTGCCACAGGTGAATGCATCAACACTTTACGAGGCCACAACAATGGCGTTGAAACGGTTGTCATCAGTTCTGATGGTCAGATTCTAGTCAGTGGTAGCCGGGATGAAACGATCAAAATCTGGGATGTGGCGACAGGAGAATGCCTAAGAACATTGAGAGCCGATCGCCCCTATGAAGGGATGAATATCACAGGAGCAACCGGATTAACGGTCGCTCAAAAACAGGCGCTAAAGGCGCTGGGGGCGATCGAATTAACTTGAAGCTACCATATTTGAGTTTTACAGATCAAAACCCCACCGCCTTTGGCTCCTCCCCTTGCTAAGGGGAGGTTGGGAGGGGTCAGATGTGTAGCTCCGAACATGAGAAATGGGATGAAGCTCACATTCCGCCCTTTGAAGGGTACTGACAGGCAAACCCGACGATCGCGCCATTGGTACAATCGGTTGTTCGGTAGAAGATTCAGCTAGTTTGTACCCGTACAATAGAAACACTTGCTTTGGAGGATCTGGTGATGCACCAAACGACGAGCGATCGCGTCCGATGGACGACTGCCGATCTGGATTTGCTGCCTGATAACGGCACCCGCTACGAAATTATTGACGGTGAATTATTTATGACCAAAGCACCCCGTTGGAAACATCAACGAACAGCCGATCGCATCTGCGCTATTTTGAATGGCTGGTCTGATGAAAGCCAATTGGGTGAAGCGACAACGACTCCAGGCATTATCTTTTCCGAAGCCGATAACGTGATTCCGGATGTGGTGTGGGTGAGTTATGAGCGGCTAGAAGCCCTGCTGGATGAAGCTGAGCATCTGACGGGTGCTCCAGAGTTAATCGTCGAAGTTTTATCTCCAGGAGAGGCAAACGAGCGACGGGATCGAGAAGTCAAGCTCAAACTCTATTCCTCCCAGGGAGTCCAGGAATATTGGATTGTCAATCGCCAGTTGCAGCAAGTGCAAGTCTATCGACGGCAACAGGGCACGTTGAAACTTGCCCTGACGTTATTTGCCAACGATGAGATTAGTTCACCGTTGCTCCCTGGGTTTAGCTGCCTCGTAGCTAAGTTTTTTAGCTGATCAGGAAGCCCTGAAAGCACTCGGCACGATCGCCCTTACGAAAGGGTGAATATTACTGGGGCGATCGGATTAACGGTCGCTCAAATGTACGACATAGAAAAACAGGAGATCGCTCAATGGATAAGTTGAATTGGTATCGTCAATTAATTCAGGAATCACTAGTAGAGAGAGCAAAATTGCGTTCTCCAAGTGACCCAATCAAAAGTCAGACGATTTTTGATCGAGAGGGGGATCACTACCAACTTGTAAATCTGGGCTGGAAAAATAGTAATACCCGAATCTATGGCTGTGCGTTACATGTTGATATTATCAATGACAAAATTTGGGTGCAACATGACGGCACTGAAGACGCGATCGCAGATCAATTAGCAGACAAAGGAGTGCCAAAACAAGACATTGTGTTGGCATATCAGGCACCTCATGTGCGACAGTACACGGAGTTTGCTGTAAGTTAATGGGCTACTGCAATGCTCTCAGGACTCAGGATAAAAGCCTTTTGACAGACACTGAAACCTCTGTGAACGCTAGTGATGTCATCGTTCCTTCCCCGATCGTATAGTCTTCAACATACTTGCCCTCTTGAGGATTCCTGAACACGATCATCTGCTGAGCAGATAAGTCTAAAACCCAATATTCCTGAATCGCAGCCGCTGCATAAATCGCAGCCTTGATCTCCAAGTCTTTCTTTAAGCTTGTTTTGGCAACTTCTACAATCCAGAAGATATCTTGAGGAGCTGGATGACGATCGTTATACGCTGATTCTGGAAGTCGAACAACGGTAATATCAGGTTCAGGTTCCGAATCAGCTAGGGTAATAGGACCATTGAAGCGAACATCAGCTTTACCTGATAGCAACTCTTCTAAACATTTTGCGCCTCGTTTTGCGGTGGTGTAATGAATTGGGGTTTCCGGACTCATCTCAACAATTTCGCCGGCTAGCAATTCCACATAGCGACCATGCAGAATGCCCGCTTCAACCATGCGATGATACTCCTCTACAGACCATTTAGCCAGCGTCTTCATAGCAGAATTGCATTCTTGGGATGAACCTAGTTCAATTTTATAGTTTCTTGACTGGGAAACGCTCCAATCAGCATCAAACTCTGAATCTTCTTCACCAAAACTCTCAAGATTTTTGTGCCATGCAGATATCCAACTGCGTGACTTGCAATGGAGGATGTTGCTACGGTTAAGAGCAGGATTCTTGGTTTTCTAGCGTCGCTTTTTCATTAGCCCCCATGTCTCGATACGCCTTAGTCATTGGGATTTCCCAGTACGAGAATTTTCGCCATTTGCCCAAAGCCGCCAGCGATGCTCAGTCGATCGCCACTCTCTTGGCTCAACACGGCAGTTATCAGGTGCAGCCGTTGCCGGGTCAGTGGATTGCAGCGGAAACCCGTTGGGAATTGCTCACAACGAAGAAGCTGACCAGCAAGGACTTGGGGCAGGCATTGCGATCGTTTTTGCTGGAGCGGGCGGTGGGGCAGGAGGCACTGATCTACTTTGCCGGACATGGGTTTGAGGCCGCCAGTTTGACGGGTGATCTGGAAGGCTATCTGGCCACCTCGGATTCTACCAGTGATGGACGCAATGCCCTGGCCTTTGATGACTTGAATAAGTTGATTCGTCGATCGCAACTCAGCAGTTTGGTGGTGTTGCTGGACTGTTGCCATGCAGGGTCATTTCTGGAGCGGAGTCTGCTGGAATCGACGCTGGCGGCATTCCGCGAAAAGCAAGAGTATTACTTGATTACGGCTTGTCGATCGTTTGAACGGGCCAAGGAAGCAGAGGAGCATGGCCTCTTTACGGCAGCGGTGCTGAAGGGACTGCAACCACAAAACGCCGATGAGCAGGGGCAGATTAGTGGCGATCGCCTGTTCGATTTTCTCTCTGGCGCATTGCGGCAAAGTGGGCAGGAACCGATTCGCATGGGGATGGGGCGATCGATTCAACTGGTAGCGTATCCGCTAGGGGAGCCGGTTGTTTCCTCTACTGAGTCTGTTCCATCTCCAGCGAAATCGGCAAAGGTGTTTATCAGTTATCGCAGCCAAGATCCTGATTTGAGTCTGGCGCAGCAGTTTTATGCGGCGCTGAAGGCAGTGGGGCATCAGGTGTTCATGGCGGCGGAGAGTATCCGGCTGGGCACCAACTGGTCGCAGGCGATCGATCGGGAGTTGGAGCAGTGCGATTATTTTTTGCTGTTGCTGTCGCCGCAGTCTGCCACCAGTGAGATGGTGACGGAGGAGGTGCGACGGGCCAAGGAATTGCGAGAGACTCGCCCGACGGCTAAGCCCGTGATTTTGCCAATTCGGGTGCAGTTTCCGCTCGGTTCGCCGTTGAACTATGACCTGCGCGGCTACCTGAACCGGATTCAGCAACGGCAGTGGGAATCAGAGGCCGATACAGCGAAGATTTTGTTAGAGGTGTTGAGTCTTCTGGAGGAGGGGCAGATCCCCGCCCCGATCGAGCCGTCAGAGGCGGGAGCCAGCCGGATGATCGATCGCCCCGATCGACCGCCGCCTCCGGTGGCTGAGCCGGAGTTGCCCGGAGGACAGGTGGATCTGGCCTCGCAGTTTTATGTGGAGCGTTCATCGATCGAAGCCTATTGCTATGAAACGATTTTGCAACCGGGAGCCTTGATCCGGATTAAAGCCCCGCGTCAGATGGGCAAGACCTCGCTGCTGTCGCGGATTTTGCACCAGGCAAGTCAGCAGGGCTATTTAACGGTGCCGTTGAGTTTTCAACTGGCGGATTCTGCCGTGTTTGCCGATCTGGACAAGTTTTTGCGCTGGTTTTGTGCCACGATCGGGCGACGATTGCGCCTGCCGAATAAACTGGCGGACTACTGGGCTGAGATTTATGGCAGCAAGGACAATTGCACCGCCTATTTTGAGGAATACATGCTGCCGGAGGTTGCGGTGCCGTTGGTGCTGGGCTTAGATGAAGTGGATATGGTATTTCAGCATCCCCAGATTGCCGCCGATTTTCTGGGACTGTTGCGGGCATGGCATGAGTCGAGTAAATCAACGGCACTCTGGAAGAAACTGCGATTAGTGGTGGTGCATTCGACGGAGGTGTATATTCCACTGAACATTAACCAATCGCCCTTCAATGTGGGACTGCCGATCGAACTGCCTGAATTCACCCCCTCTCAAGTCCTGGACCTAGCGCGGCGGCATGGATTGGATTGGCATGAGGGGCAAGTGGCCCCGTTGATGGCGATGGTGGGAGGACATCCCTATTTGGTGCGGTTGGCGCTCTACCAGATTGCTCGGCAGGAGACGACACTGGCACAGTTGTTGCAGGTAGCACCCACAGAGTCCGGCGCATATGGCGATCATCTACGGCGGCATTTGTGGAATCTGGAACAGCACCCGGAATTGGCGGCCGCCGCCAAACGAGTCGTTGCCTCCAGTCGCCCCGTGCGGCTAGAACCTGTCCAGGCATTTCAGCTTCACAGTATGGGAATTGTGCAGTTGCAGCGTAATGAGGTGGTGCCCCGCTGTGATTTATATCGGTTATATTTTAGCGATCGCCTAACGGTGCGGAGCTAGGGAGGAACCAATGGTGCAAACGATTCCAGCAAAAGCGATGAATCTGCTTCAGCTACAGGAACAATTTGGGCTGGAGCGATCGGATAATCCACAGTTTTTCTGGGAGTGGCAGGATTCTCTGCCCGAACTGAGTCAATCGGAGCAATTCGCCCTGGATGAGGTGAAACAGGATTATCTGCACCTGTCGCAGTATGAGCTATTAGAACCCGTAGTCAAGTTGGTGGTATTGTCGCCCTTGTTGAAGTTAGCAGGCTTCTACCGCCCGCCTTTCTACATCGCCGCCGAACGGACGATCGAAATTACCTCACTGGATCAAGAAACTCTCGTGCGGGGGCAAATTGATTTGCTAGTGTTTCATCCCCAGTTTTGGATTGTCACGATCGAAGCCAAACGATCGCAATACTCCCTGGAAGTTGGCATTCCTCAAGCGTTGGCATATATGTTAGGAAATCCGGAGACGATTCGACCAACGTTTGGGTTAGTGACCAATGGACGAGAGTTTCAGTTTCTGAAGCTGGTGCGGCAAGGAGTCCCTCGATATGCCATGTCTTATACACTGGCTCTGAACCGCGAAGACGATCTGTATCAGGTGGTCAGAGTGTTGAAGCATCTAGGACAGTTAGCCATGCCAACCGATTAATGAAGTCATCGTAGCCATCTGGTAAACCATTCAAAATCCAAAATCCAAAATCCAAAATCCAAAATCCAAAATCCAAAATCCAAAATGGTATGAGTAACCCCGCTCCCACTCCCCAGACCTATCAGGTCGGTGGCAGTTTACCCGCAGATGCGCCCACCTATGTCACCCGCCCAGCCGATCGCGACCTCTATGAGAGCATCCAGGCGGGCGAGTTTTGCTATGTGTTGAACTCGCGGCAGATGGGCAAGTCGAGCTTGCGGGTGCGGACGATGCAGCGATTGCAGGACGAAGGGATTGCCTGCGCCTTTATCGATATCACGGCGATCGGCGGGCAGGGCGTGACGATCGACAAGTGGTATGCCGGGGTGCTGCGAAGTTTGGTGGCTGGCTTGAATTTGGGGCAACGGGTGAATCTTCGCAGTTGGCTGCGGGAGCGGGATCATCTACCCCCGATCCAGTGGTTGGGCGAGTTTGTGCAGGAGGTATTGCTAGCAGAATTGCCGCCGCCGATCGTAATCTTTATCGATGAGATTGACAGTGTGATTAGCCTGCCCTTTCCCATTGATGATTTCTTTGCCTGGATTCGCTCTTGCTACAACGATCGGGTGGATAAACCGCAATACAAGCGATTGACGTTTGTGTTGTTGGGGGTGGCTACGCCCTCGGATCTGATCCGCGATAAGACGCGCACCCCGTTTAATATTGGGCGAGCGATCGAACTGTGCGGATTTGAGACGGAGGAAGCGAAGCCGTTGTTGCTGGGGTTGAGCGATCGGCTGGGGCAGTCTCAGTCGGTGTTGCAGACGATCCTGCATTGGACAAGGGGACAGCCATTTTTGACCCAGAAGCTGTGTCGCTTGGTGGCTACGGCGGGGAGGGACGGCGATCGGTTGCCACTGTCCCCGGAGGCCGTGGAACAGCTGATCCAGGAGCGCCTCATCCGCCAGTGGGAGTCGCAAGATGAGCCGGAGCATTTACGGACGATCCGGGAGCGACTGTTGCGGAATGAACAGCAGGCAGGGCGGTTGTTGGGGCTATATCAGCAAATCTTGCAGCAGGGCGACATGGCGGCAGAGGATAGCCGCGATCTGATGGAGTTGCGCTTGTCGGGGTTGGTGGTGAAGCAGCAGGGCAGGTTGCGCGTCTATAACCCGATCTATGCGGCGGTGTTTAATCTGGAGTGGGTGGAATCTTGTTTGGCACAGTTGCGGCCCTATGCGGCTGCAATTACCGCCTGGATAGCTTCTGGCTGTCAGGATGACTCGCGGCTGTTGCGGGGAGAGGCATTGGCAGAGGCGCAACAGTGGGCAGGGGATAAGAACCTGAGTCCTCAGGACTATCGCTTTCTCACAGCCAGTCAGGAGTTGGCGAACCGGGCAGCGGAGCAGGCAAGGCAGGAAGCGGAACAGGCAAGGCAGCTTTTAGCAGCGGCCAATCAAACCTTGGAGGCGGCCAACCAGCAAGCCACCCAGCGGATTCAGACCGCCAACCAGCGGTTGCGGATCGGTTCAACGGTGTTAGTGGGGACAATTGTGTTAGCCAGTATTACCGGAGTTTCCCTGTTGGGTGCCAGGGCAGAGCGCGATCAGATTCAACAGCAGGTGGAGCAATCCCAGACAGACCTGAAGGAAGCAGAAGCCGCAAGGCAGGAAGCCGAGCAGGATCGATCGCAGGCAAGGCAGGAAGTTGAGCAGGCGAACGCAAAAATTGCCGAAGCCGATCGGAGGATTGAGGACGCGAATCAACAGGTTGAAACTGCCCGCAGTCAGGCAAACCAAGCCAGAGTGCAGCAGGCACAGGCACAACGCGCCACCGATTCAGCCACTCGGCAGCAGCAAGCAGCAGAAGCGAAGACAGCCGAGGCAGAAGCTGCCACGTTGACGGCCCAACAGCAGCAGCAGTATGCCCAAACGGGAACCGAACTAGAACGCCGGGGGACGGCATTGCTGCGGTTTGAGCCAGAGCGATTTAGAGAATTGGAAGTGTTACTGGATGCGGTCAAGCTGGGACGCGAACTGCAAGACTTGATAGCAACAAACCCGGATGCAAACCAAGATTTATTGCTGGCAAATTATCCAGCCGTGAGTCCAGTCCTGGCACTGAGAACGGCTGTAAACACCGTTTCAGAACAGAACCGAATCCCAGGGGAGTTCCGCGCCTGGAGTGAGGATGGACAGCGATGGGTTGCCTACTCTGATGCCGACGCCACAACCCGCATCTATGACCTCAGCGGCACCGAGCTAGGGCAGTTCCCAGGGAGGTTCCTCGCCTGGAGTGAGGATGGACAGCGATGGGTTGCCTACTCTGATGCCGACGCCACAAATCGCATCTATGACCTCAGCGGCACCGAGCTAGGGCAGTTCCCAGGGGCGTTCCTCGCCTTCAGTCAGGATGGACGGCAGCTACTCGCGTCAATCTTTGATGAGGATATCAGTCGTTTGTATGACTGGTCTGGCAACGTAATCGCGGAGTTTACAGGAATTACCTACTTCCAGGGGGACAAGCCGCTGCTATCCTCGTCTCTTGGGTTTAGCCCGGATGGTCAGCGCATTATGACAATCTCTAACGATGGGTATGTCCGCATCTGGCGATTGGATAACGGTTTAGCTGACCTACTCACGCAAGGGTGTGCATGGCTGCAAGACTATTTGAATAGCGACAATCCAGAGGTGACAGACGCCGATCGCGCCCTCTGCCACCTTCCGCCCAGAGCATCGGTACAGCATTGATCAAAGGCAGGCTAGAAGCCTGCGCGACGGAGGGGCGATCGATCCTGACCAATAGCGGTGTTTGAGAGGGAGGGAGGGGCGATCGATACAGGATTCACCAGAGTCAGGCTAGAAGCT
>JAAUSG010000157.1 GCA_012034055.1 Leptolyngbyaceae cyanobacterium RU_5_1
AATGGTTCAGCAAATGCTGGATTTGTCGATGTAAGAATTATTTGCAGGCAAAAGTTCAGGAGTCCAAGTCCTCCAAGTGACCAGATTGTTTGTCTTCACGCGATCGCTCCTCACCCGACCATTTGAGTTATGAGTTATGAGTTTTAAGTTGAATGCCTGTTACCTTTTAACTCAAAATTCACAACTCAAAACTCATAATTTTCCTAAAACACATAACGCCTCCCCAATCCTCCAATCCTAAACGCCCTTATATTAACTACTTGATCACGATTAAGGCATCTCACTGTCGTTTATCAAGCTGCTGTAAATTTAACTTCTTTCAAGGGATAGGTCATCGGTTCAGGCAATTTGGCTCAAACGCTGGAGAATTCGCAGCCCCTCACGCTGACTCACCTTCAGGCTCTTCTGCGGCAACGGGTAAAGCAACGGGTGGGTTTGGATCATCTTTACGGTCATAGGTCGGTGTGTCTACAGCCGGAGTGATGACCTTCAAGGCTTGCTTGATGGCTTTCAGGGTAGCGGGTAGTTCTCCAATCGGGCGACCGTCAATATGAATCGGTAGTTTTGCCGCCGAGGTAAGCTGTAATTCTGCCGTCTGGTAGGTTTCAATTTTGGGACTGTAGTGATACTGTCCTCGGCTAATTGACCAGAAGTGACGCACTAGTTCCCATTTACTGAAGTTATGGAAGATACTAACGGTCAGCAACCCATCATCAATGACCGCTTCTGGAGCGACGGTAAATCCACTGCCGTAGTAGGGTCCGTTGGCAATCACGACTAGCAGCGCTGAGGTTCGCAACTCGCGGCGGATTGCGGCACGACGCTGTTTGAAGAGGTGGCGGGGGTTGGTTGTTCGAGCTTCGGAGATGGGGCGATCGAGCTGAATTCGCAGCCGCTGGGGTTTGTAGTCCATAGCTAGATGCGCTGCCTGCAACATTCGTCCCCAACGTCCGCCTTTGATTTCTTCACCCAATGGAAAGAGGGCCGCATCCAACCCAACCCCTGCCGCTTCAAAGAAGAAATGTTCATTATTGGCCTGCCCGACATCGATTTGCTTGACTTGCCCTCGTGCCAACACCTGGCAGGCTTCAGTCAAATCGGTTGGCAGATTGAGGCTACGAGCAATGTTGTTATACGTGCCAATTGGCAAAATTCCCAGTGGAATGGGGGCGTGGAGCAATCCTTTGGCAACTTCGCTCACGGTGCCATCCCCACCTCCGACCACAACCATGTCGTAGCCTTCTTGAGCAGCTTGTTGAGCAATCAGTGCAGGTGATTCATCGGGCTTGGTGAAGGCGATGTCAGCCCGCAAATCTTCCGCTTCCATCGCTGTCACAATGTCCGGCAGCTTCATCGGATTAGGCTGCTCAGTGTCCCCAGAAATCGGGTTCATAATCAGGCGGGCGGCGTTTCATAAGGGTTACTTGTGAGTAGGGGCTAGGGAATAGGGCGTAGGGAATAGGGCTGGGATAGGGCTGGGTTTATCCTCTGGACGGCAACAATAATTGGGGTTGATGGCCAGTATTTGTAGGCAGCATAGGCGATCGTCACAACTCCTGTGACGATCGCCGTCTCATCCACCGCAAACAGAGGATGGTGAAGCGGGTAATTGTGTCGGTCTTTAAACCCAACCCCCAGGCGGAACATGCTACCAGGAGCGTGTTGCAGGTACACCGAAAAATCTTCTGCGCCCAACGAGGGTTCCTGAATGATTTGCACTCCGTTGCTACCCCACGACTCCCTGGCTGCAGATTCCAGGAGCTGAGTCAAGACAAAATCGTTTTGAACCGACGGAACCCCATGTCGATAGTTGATGGTATATCGAGCACCATAAAGCTGGCAGATGCCTGCAACCATCTGCTCAATCCAGGCAGGCAGAGCAGCGCTGGTTTCGGGGTGGAGCGATCGCACCGTACCCAATAGCGTCACCTGATCGGCAATTACATTCGGGGCCCGTCCCCCGTTGATTTGCCCGATCGTCAGCACGACCGGACGCAATGGATTTTGAGTCCGGCTGATCGCCTGCTGTAGCGTTGTCACCACCTGCGCCGCAATCCAAATCGCATCCACCGCCTCATGCGGCCGTGCTCCGTGCCCCGACTCGCCCGTGATCGTAATTGCCAGATCGTCTGCCGCTGCCGTCAACGCCCCATACCGAATTCCCACCACCCCTGCTGGAATTGTCGGAAACACATGCACCGAGAGAATGCCTGCAACCGCCTCCATTACCCCATCCTGCACCATCCATCCAGCCCCCTGAGCAACCTCTTCCGCAGGCTGGAACAAAAAGCGCACTGTTCCCGGCAATAGTTCTCCAAGTTGAGATAGCACCATCGCTGCCCCCAATCCCACCGTTGTATGCACGTCATGTCCGCAAGCGTGCATCAGTCCTGACTGGCGCGAGGCAAATTCCAACTCCGTCCGCTCCTGAATCGGTAAGGCATCCATGTCGGTACGAATCGCCAGGAGCCGCGCATCCCGTCCGTCTCCCTGCAGTTCCCCCACGACCCCCACCTTGCCAATCCCCTCCTTGACCTGTAACCCGCATGATGAGAGCACTCCAGCGACATAGGCGGCCGTCTGATACTCCTGACCGCTCAGCTCAGGGTGACTGTGCAAGTGACGCCGAATTTCAATCAGACGTGGAGCAAGCTTGGCGGCGAGATCTTTAATTTGGCTTAGCATGGGCGATCGTGTTGTGCTTTACAGACCATGATAGAGAGAGTGGGGAGCGAGGGGCTAGGGATTAGGGGCTAGAGGCTAGGGGAATTAGACTGGATAGTAGCAGTAACTTCTTTGCTCAATTCACGGCCCTTTTGTACGGGCAGGTTTGGCAGATAGCCTACAACATTGCCGCTGATATAACGGCAAAACCTGCCCCTACCGATACCGCGACTGTTTACAAGGATTTGATGCAACCAATGACCATTTTTACGCTGCGATCGCTGAAAAAAGACTTTGGCATTAAGGAAATCTTGAAGGATGCCAGCTTCAGCTTGGATGAAGGCGACAAAGTGGGGCTGATTGGCACAAACGGTTCTGGAAAATCAACCTTGCTGAAAATGATTGCCGGATTGGAGTCCATCGACAGCGGTGAAATCTGGGTCAACTCCGGCTCCAAGATTGTGTACCTGCCGCAACAACCGGAATTGGACGAAACCCGCACCGTGTTAGAGCAAGTGTTTGCTGACAGCGGTGAACAGATGGCGATGGTGCGAGAATACGAGGAACTATCCGATCAGCTGTCCCACGGTCAGGGTGATTCCGAAACGCTGATGGCGCAGCTGTCCAGCGTGTCCCAACGGATTGAAGCCGCTGGTGCATGGGAGTTGGAAACCAATGCCAAAGTGATTCTCAGCAAATTGGGAATTCAAGATCTGGACGCCAAGATCGGGGATCTGTCGGGTGGGTATCGGAAGCGAATTGCGATCGCCACTGCCCTGCTCTCAGAACCAGACGTGTTGCTGATGGATGAGCCAACCAACCACCTGGATGCCCTTTCGGTGGAGTGGTTGCAGAGCTATTTGAATCGCTACCGGGGTGCCTTGCTGCTAATTACCCACGATCGCTACTTCCTGGATCGCGTCACCAATCGCATCCTGGAAATCGATCGCGGCGATCTCTACACCTACTCCGGAAACTACGCCTACTACCTGGGCAAAAAAGCAGAGGCGGAAGAATCGGCTGCCAGCACTCAACATAAACATGCTGGAGTGCTACGCCGCGAGTTGGAGTGGCTGAAGCGGGGACCGAAAGCGAGAAGCACCAAGCAAAAGGCCCGCATCGATCGCATCCGCGACATGCAAGCTCAGGAATTCAAGCAAGCCCACGGCAAAGTGGACATTTCCACGGCTGGTCGTCGAATTGGCAAAAAAGTCATTGAACTCACCAACATCTGCAAGTCCTACAGCGATCGCACCCTGATCCACGACTTCACCTATAGTTTCAATCCCGAAGACCGGATCGGCATCATTGGTGCCAACGGTGCCGGAAAATCCACGCTGATGGACATCATCACCGGGCGCGTGCAACCCGACTCTGGCACCCTCGAAATTGGCTCCACTATCCACATCGGCTATTTCGACCAGCATTCCGAAGATGTCAACCTGAACGAAAATCAGCGAGTGATTGATTACCTCAAAGGTGTGGCAGAACTCGTCAAAACCGCCGACGGCAGCATCATTACCGCCTCCCAAATGCTAGAACGGTTTCTGTTTCCACCCAATCAGCAATACGCCCCGATTCACAAACTTTCCGGTGGTGAAAAACGCCGCCTGTTCCTGCTGCAGGTGCTGATGAGTGCGCCCAACGTGCTGATTTTAGACGAACCCACAAACGATCTCGATGTGCAAACCCTAGCTGTTCTCGAAGACTATCTAGAAGACTTCAACGGCTGTGTGATCGTTGTATCCCACGATCGCTACTTCCTCGATCGCGCGATCGACTCCATTTTTGCCTTTGAATCCGATGGCAGCTTGCGTCAATATCCTGGCAACTATTCGGTGTATTTGGACTACAAGAAAGATGACATTGGCAACGGATTAAAAGCAGATGGTGGCAACGGATTAAAATGGATGAAACGGATAAACGCAAGTCCTTATCCGCTTCATCCGTTCCAAAATCCGCTGCCACTTTATCCGCTCCAAAATCCGCTGCTACTCCCCACTCCCCAACTCAAAACTCTAAAAAGCTTTCCTTCAAAGAGAAACGCGAATACGAAACGCTTGAAACTCGAATTCCTGAAATGGAAGTAGAAAAGGAAGAGCTTGAGAAACTACTCTATAACAATCCTCGCAGTGGATTCACAGACTTGCAGAAGCTATCGGAGCAGTTAGCCGAACTGACTCAGGCGATCGACACGGCTACAGAACGTTGGCTAGAATTGGCGGAACGAGAAAATCAATGAAATTGAATCTGCGAATATAGCGATAAAAAGGCAATTTCAATGGCAGACATTCAAATCATTTCAGAGTTAACAGACCATCACGTTTTAGAGTTGGTGGAGTTGTATAGAAATGAGTTTTGGAGTAAAAGTCGCACTTGTTCAGATGTTGTAAAAATGCTTGCAGCGTCTGATGTCATTGTTGGTTTAGTGGATGAGCGCGATCGCTTAGTTGGCTTCACTCGCGTCTTAACTGACTTTGTCTATCGGGCAACAATTTACGATGTGATTGTCAAACCCACCCATCGTCAGCAGGGATTGGGTGTTCAGTTAATCAATGCCGTGATCCATCATCCTCAGTTATGCAACGTTGAACAGTTTGCACTTTATTGTTTACCAGAAATGTTTCCATTCTACGAACGCTGGGGCTTTTGTGCCGATACCCACGATCTTCAACTGATGTTCCGAGGCCAGCAATCCTGATGACTGAGTTTTCCGATGTCCGCCAATATGCGCCTGCAACCCAGCGCAATCGCGAACCCATTTTGCAGGTGCTGCTAGACGTTCTACCACCAACGGGCACCGTATTAGAAATCTCCAGCGGAACCGGCGAACACGCTGTCTTTTTTGCTCCGCAACTGCATCCGCGCAAATGGCTGCCCTCGGATCCCAATCCAGCCGCGCGGGCCAGTATTGCCGCCTGGCGAGAACAGTGTCCGGCAGAAAATCTGTTGCCCGCGATCGCACTGGATGTCCGCGATCGCGTTTGGGCCGTTGAACAGGATGAATTGCAAGGCATCGATTTGCAGCGTGATCCGATTGGGGCGATCGTCAACATCAACATGATTCATATTGCTCCCTGGTCTGCCTGTCTGGGCTTGCTGGCAGGAGCACAACGCATTCTTCCAGCGGGTGGCATTCTCTATCTCTACGGACCCTTTAAACAGGCTGGAAAGCACACTGCACCCAGTAATGAGGTGTTTGATCAGAGCCTACAACTGCAAAATCCAGACTGGGGCGTGCGTGACCTGGACGATGTGGTTGCCGCTGCCCAAACTGAACAGCTTTCACTGGTCAAAACCGTCGCCATGCCAGCGAACAACCTTTCTGTTGTTTTTCGGCTAGAACCGTGAGCTATTTTATGGAGATTGGCGATCGCGCTCGGCCATAATTTGCCGACCCACTTCGTAAACATTGAAGCATTTGTACTAATACAATTTACAATCTTAACCGATGTTTGTCCTGTTTCAGGAGATGTAGTTGCGTGAATGTGACCACTCTATTAGAATACGAGGCTGAAAAGATACGCTAAATATAGTGTCTGAGAATACTTTAACGGCTACAGGAAGCGTTGCTGAGCAGTCCATCAATCACAGCAATCCTGAACTTAATCACGTTCGGGTTGAAGATAAGGCTGCTCACGGTTGGTATCGGTTTGTTCTGTCGTTTCCACCTCATCTCGTCCAGGACTATCTGAAAAAATTTGAGATTAATCCCAAGCATCAAGTACTGGATCCGTTTTGTGGCACTGGGACAACCGTTGTCGAGTGCAAGAAGCTAGGGATCTTCAGCGTTGGGGTTGAAGCAAATCCAATGGCGTGGTTTGCTGGTTCAGTGAAGCTGGATTGGACTCCTAATCCAGATGCATTGCTGGAAGCTGCTGTGCAGCTTGGGGAGGCAGCTAAAGCCGCGATCGCGCGCGACGAGGAACCGCTACGCACCTTGCCAGAAGAGAGTCAGAAGGTAATTTTGACGAATTCTATCAGCCCTCTTCCCCTGCACAAAACCTTGGTATTGCGAGATCACATCAGGCACCATGCCGATCCAGCACACTCTCGACATTTACAACTTGCACTTGCTAAAGCACTCGTCACGTCCATCAGTAATCTTCGATTTGGACCCGAAGTTGGCGTTGGTAAGGCAAAACAGGATGCACCGGTTGTGGAATCCTGGCTCAAGGAAGTGGATGCGATCGCGCGAGATTTGCGCCAATTGCAGCACTTGCAAGCTATGCCAGCAACCATTCATCAAGCCGATGCGCGTCATCTTCGCCAGGTTTTGCAGCCCGCTTCAATCAACGCCGTGATTACGTCACCGCCGTATCCAAACGAGAAAGATTACACACGCACCACTCGCCTGGAATCGGTTCTGCTAGGCTTTATTAACAATAAGACTGAATTGCGAGCCTTTAAGGAAGGACTGATTCGCTCCAATACGCGAAATGTTTTTAAGGTCGATGCAGACGACCTTTGGGTGTCTAAGCACGCGGACATTCAACGGATTGCCTGCGAGATTGAAGCACGCCGCATTGCACTGGGTAAAACCAGCGGCTTTGAGCGGCTGTATCATCGAGCGGTTAAGCTTTACTTTGGCGGCATGGCCAAGCATCTAGCCGACTTACGCCCAATTTTACGGGCTGGTGCTCAACTGGCCTACGTTGTGGGAGATCAAAAATCCTATCTGCAAGTCATGATTCACACAGGGCAACTTCTAGCAGACATCGCTCAGGGACTTGGTTACGAAGTGATTGACATTGACCTGTTCCGCACCCGTGCCGCAACCGCCACCAAAGACCAGGTGCGCGAAGAAGTTGTCTTGCTGAGCTGGTCTGGAAAAATGCCAAACTCCCCTTATCCATTCAGCGATCGCCCGTTGTAATGGCAAACCTGAACACTTACTGATCTAGCGAGTAAAACCCAATATTAAGTAGCGCAACAGTCCCAGACGGCTGACAAGTTCCACTTCAGCGGTTGCCTGAGCAGAATCGGGTTTGTCCAGTTGCTCAAATAGACGACGAATGACGGGATAGGTGGGCAAGGTTTTGCCAGTGATGTCTTCTTTCAAAGTGAGGGTAAATCCGCTGTCAGTTGCCAATTTCCGATAGTCCGCCAGCGTGCACTCGCTATTCACCCGTCCATAGGTGTCTTCTACGGCTGAAACCACTTTGTTGGTTAGCAGCCGCCGGATCGGATTGAAGACGGGTAAGGGCACAAAGTCACAGATTGCAAACCGCCCACCAGGACGCAATACTCGCCGTGCCTCGTGAAAAAAATCTGCACGACTGGGGAAATGGAAAATACATTCCACCGCTAACACCACATCAAAGGACGCATCGGCAAAGGGAAGCTGACAGGCATCGCCCTCGACAAACTCAATCTGGTTATTCCCATGCGGCTGCACCTCCTGTCTAGCTCGTTCAAGTTGGCGTGGGTCAATGTTCAAGCCAACCAAATTGAGATTGCTGAAATTCTCGTTCAGACTGGCGATCGTGCCGCCAAATCCGCATCCAGCATCCAGGACGCGATCGCCCTCCTTCACATTGGCCGCAGCATACACCCGTTGAGTTAACTGCTCTGCCGCCGCTGCAAAATCGTCCACCGATCCATCCGCTTTCCACGGATTTTCCCAATAGCCCCAGTGGACATGCCGACCAAACGTTTTCTGTACGGCGGCATCGCCCAGGTTAATGTGTTCTAGCAGGATGTCGAAGTAGGGTAGGGGAATTTTGGCAGATTGCATGATTTCTATCCCAAAAACAGCTTGTATGCGGGATTCTGGCTTTCATCCCAGTAGCGATAGCCCAGGGTATCCAGAAACGCCTGCCACTCCTCCATTTCATGAGGCGGCACCTGCATCCCAACGACAATTCGCCCGTAGTCGGCTCCGTTGTTGCGGTAATGAAACAGGCTGATATTCCAATCGGGACTCATGGAATTCACAAACTGCATCAAGGCACCGGGGCGTTCGGGAAACTCAAACCGATACAGCAGTTCATTCTCAGCCAGGGCAGAGCGTCCCCCGACCATATGACGCAGATGCAGTTTCGTCAGCTCGTCATCCGTGAGGTCAATGGTTTTGAAGCCACTGTCGGCAAAGGTTTCAACCATCTTGGCGGCATCGGCCCGGTTTTGAATTTGCACGCCGACAAAAATGTGGGCTTCGCTTTCATCCGCGATTCGATAGTTAAACTCAGTCAGGTTGCGTTTGCCAATGCATTCACAAAACTTGCGCAGACTGCCGCGCTCCTCCGGAATGGTGACGGCAAAGATGGCTTCGCGACGTTCGCCAAACTCGGCTCGTTCGGCAACAAAACGCAGGCGATCGAAGTTCATGTTGGCCCCGCAGGCCACCGCAATCAGCGTTTGTCCTGCAATTTGCTCTCGTTCAACGTAGGTTTTGCGGCCGCGATCGCCAACGCACCAGCGGGTTCCAGAATCGATCGCGTGTCCTCAAACACGTCCTTAATCGCAGCACAGGTCGCATCGGTATCGACCAAGATAATCTCGTCTACATACTGCTGACAGAGCCAGAAGGTTTCCTCGCCCACCTCTCGCACGGCGACCCCATCGGCAAATAAGCCGACTTGAGGTAACCGCACCCGCCGCCCAGCTCGCAGCGATCGATACATCGCGTCCGCATCCACTGGCTCCACCCCAATGATCTTGATTTCGGGACGAATGCGTTTCACATAGGCACCAATTCCAGAGATCAATCCACCCCCGCCGATCGCCACAAAAATGGCGTGAATCGGCTGCTGACACTGGCGCAGAATTTCCATCCCGATCGTGCCCTGTCCCGCAATCACATCGGGATCATCAAAGGGGTGAATGAAGGTTAACCCTTTTTCCACTTCCAGTTGACGGGCATAGGCATAGGCGTCATCGTAGGTATCGCCATGCAACACCACTTCTCCACCGCGTGCCTTAACCGCGTCCACCTTCACTTGGGGAGTCGTCACCGGCATGACAATGATGGCTGTGGTGCCAAGCTGACGGGCACCGAGGGCCACTCCCTGCGCATGGTTGCCCGCAGACGCCGCAATCACCCCCTGAGCCAATAGATCCGGCGGCAGTTTCGCCATCTTGTTGTACGCCCCGCGCAGTTTGAAGGAAAAGACCGACTGCAAATCCTCCCGCTTCAGCAGGAGCTTGTTGTTTAACCGCGCAGACAGGTTCGGAGCATATTCCAGCGGCGTTTCCTGAGCCACATCGTACACACGAGCGGTCAGGATTAGTTGCAAGTAGTCACAAAACATGGTGTTAAGGGAGTGGCAAATGCCGAGTAGAAGACCATTTTACGGCACATAGGGTGCAGACATTTCCATCGATTTGTGATCTCGCTTGGCAAGTACATTCCGCTTACTTTCCAATCCTATGCAATGCTTCAATCCAAATTTTAAGTTCTTGCTCAGCTAAATTTTTATCGGTTAACTCCTGTTCCTGGTGGGCAATGTAGGTATTCCGAAAGTCATTGATGCGGGTAACAGTTTCCAAGAACTTGCGACTACCTTGAAACCGCAACTGGGTATGCAAGGCTTCAAACACACCACCGATTTTTGTGGTGTCGTTGAGGGCATAGTCTAAACACGATCGCAGTAAGCCAATCAGCGACAACCCGTTGTTAAACACCAGTGTCCGTTTCAGGTTTTGGGCAAGTTTTCGGTAATAGTCCTCTGATTTGCGATCTACGCCGCCTAGATACGGAACAAACCAAGCTTTTTGCTCATCTACGGTGACGGGCATCTCTGGTTGTAGCCGACGAACCAGGAAGCCTTTGGAAACTTCGTCGATCGAACCTAACAGCGCCGTAAAGACGGGGGCATAATTCATCCCCTCTTTGTTTTCAAAGAAGCGGTAGAGCATCACGGCTTGATCAGCAGCGCGACGATAGCGAGAAGGGAGAGCATTGAGAATGGCTGAATCAATCAGACTGTCCACAGCAGTGGCTTCTTCGTCTGCCTGCCCCAAATTCACAAATAGAGGCAAATCCTGAAATTCCTCGGCTTGGAGCAGGTTTTGTAGAGCAGGGGCGCAAGCACGGGCGAGTTCGGCAACGGTATCGCCTGCCATGCGTTCAAAGACTCCTTGAGGAATGTAGAGATAGTGCCATTGGACTGTTTCGCTAGAAGCAGCCTCACACCAAGCGATCGCCGCTTTTGCTTTCAAAGGCACATCTCGATCTTCTCGTCCTTTGGTTTCCACCAGGTAGTAATGACCATCGATCGTGCGGATGAAGAAATCCGGGGTATAAAAGGCAAGGCGATCGCCATTTGCCAGGTAATCAATCCGCAAACATTGTGACCCAGCGTTTTTGGCAAAGGCGGTAACATCAGAGGCGCGATCGCAAAACTTTGCCACTGCCACTTCTAATTCACGGTTGCAGGTGACGAGGTTGAATAAGGTTTTTGCCGCTTCCAGTGCGGGACGGCGTTCACTGAGGGTAACTTGAAAGGGTTTCCAGGCATTGAGAAACTTAGAAGCTTCTACGGTCAACCGTTCTTCAGTGGTGGTGGTGCGACTGCGAATCAGGGGCACAAAGACTGCTCGGAGATGTTCGCCCACATCGGAATCGGCTAAGCGAGTGACCAATGTCGGATCAAACAGCGTGGTTTTCTGCTCAAACAAAATCTCTTCTAAAAAGGTCTGGATCAGGGGTGCCAGAATAGGATGCAGTCCTCGCAGTTTGCAAATGGTTTCCAGTTGTTTGACATAGTAAGAAACCGCACCAATTCCCGATGCTAACAAAGGCAGATTAAGCTGGAGCTTCTCGACCACTTCACCCGTAAATAGGTGTCGCCCTTCGTACTGAATCTCACTATTGCCCTGCTTGCCCAGCGGTACGGGTTTGTAAGGCTTAAAGGCTTTTTTCACATCCTGAATGGTCAAGCCCTCCAACTTGGGCACAATGCGGTAGCCTGCGGAGAGGGTAGGAATCTGAATATTCAGAGCGTTGATGTCTTTGTGTGCCTCATCCGGGAAGATGGAAATGGTTGTCGCAGGGACGCGATCGAGTTCCACAATTTCCAGTGACAAGCCTTCCTGAGCCAGTTCTTGCTGGTAGAGACTGGCAAAGGCAGGATGTTCGACTATGGTGACAAGTTCATTAGCTTGACCAGGGGGTGTCATGCGGCGCAATCCACGTCCCAGGGTTTGTTCCGGCAGGATGTTGGCTTTAGAGCTGTAAGGACGCAAAGGGACGATCGTCGTCACGTTTCGCACATCCCAGCCTTCGCGCAGCATCAACACAGAGACAATACAGAAATAGGGACTGGCGTTGCTGTCCAATTCGCGGCTGAGTTTTCGCAGTGCCTTTAGGTCGTCATCACTGATGGCTTTTTCATCTTCGACAAATTCGTAGCGGGCTTCTTTGCCCCGTCCGACTTTCTTGAGCTTGCCTTTGAGGTTGGTGTGCAGGTTGATGGTTTTGCCGTTGAGGTGTTCAAACAGCGGATCGGTGTTGAAGCGTTGAGTAATCTGGTCGGCGGCATCCGTGTCATCACACATGATGAATAGCAGGGGCTTTTTACCACTGGACTCCCACTCGGCTTTGCTGGCTTTCCAGCGTTCGTAACCTAGTAGCAAATGCTGTTCCCAACGGTAGGCAGCGTTGTCGTCGGCTTGCTCCACCAGTTTGCGGCTGGCTTGCCCAATCAGCGGGGTTTTGACAATGCCCGCATCTACCGCTTCTCCCAAGGGCGTATCGCAGACGATGTGTTTGAACAGCAACCCCTTGTTGTCTTTAGGAGTCGCGGAAAAATCCAGCTGCGCCACCAGTTTGCAGCCACTTCGAGCCAGGATGGTTTCGTGCAGGGTGCGGATCGCTTCGTTCCAGGCAGAGCCAGCATCCCAAACGTGGTGGGCTTCGTCGTTCAGCACCATTACCCGTGGATGAGCGGTGATTCTGTCCCGTAAAGCGGCTCCGGTATCAAGAGCTTTGGATTTTGATACCACGGGACCCATCCAGGTATAATCGTCATCTTCAGCATTCTTTTTGCGCTTGGCTGTATCGTAGAGCCGATGAATATTGGTGAGATACAGCGTTCCGCCCGTCGCTGCGCCGCTGGCTTCGTCTTGTAGCACCACCGATAGGTTCCAGTCACCGCGCCATTCAGGGGGAATGAGCGGGTCTTCGTCAAACACACGTCCGTTGCCAAAGTCATCTTTGAGGCGTTCGTAGACGGTCAGGTTGGGAGCGATGACAACAAAGTGCCGCGCCATCTCCGAGTCAGATTCGCGCAGGGCGTGGAAATAGCTCCAGACGATGCCCAGGCTCATGACTTTGGTTTTGCCTGCTCCGGTAGCCAGTTTGAA
>JAAUSG010000158.1 GCA_012034055.1 Leptolyngbyaceae cyanobacterium RU_5_1
GAGTCGATCCTGACCCCTGACCCCAGTCGTTATTCAAATACGCTTCCAGGCAAGCCCGGACGACACCGGGTTGTTCGTAGATTTCTTTGAGCATGAAGTGTTTGAAGCCCTGCTTCTCAACCATGACGGGGTTCCAGTTGAGGGTGCGGGGCGCTTTTTTGAGCCGGTGTCCGTCAAAGCTGTAGACTTCGACGCCCAGTGGGGTCAGTCGGGCTAGTTCGCCGTTTTCCAGGGGCAATACGGCACGAGTGTAAGGCACGATCGCAGGGGTGTCAGAGGCGCAATAGAATTCACCCTGACCAAACCCAAGCACCAGGGGAGCCTGTTGGCGGGCGACGATCAGTTCATCGGGATAGTCGGCATTGATGACCGCGATCGCAAATGCTCCCTGCAGCTTGTTGACGGCTTGACGAACAGCCTCTAAAAAGGATGAAGGATGAAGGGTGAAGGATGAAGAGAGGGCTTTCTGCTCGGTGTCTCCTGTTGCCTGCTGTACTCGAATATTCTTCAGACACTCTGCAATCAGATGAGGGATTGTTTCGGTGTCCGTATCTGAGCGGAATTCATGTCCTTTGGCTTTCAATTCTTCGCGCAGTTCGCGGTAGTTTTCAATAATGCCGTTTTGAACAACCGCAATTCGACGATGGGTGTCCATATGGGGATGGGCGTTGTACTCCTCTGGCTTACCATGAGTGGCCCAGCGAGTATGCCCAATCCCGATTTGCGCTGGATTTAGTTGACCTTCTAGCTTTTCTTGCAGGTTGTGCAGCTTTCCTTTCGCCCGCACACAATGAATTTCGCCTTCCAGCACGGTGGCAATCCCGGCCGAGTCATAGCCTCGATATTCTAATTTGCGCAAACCTTCCAGCAGAATGCCACTTGCTGTTTGAGTTCCGATATACCCAACAATTCCACACATCGCTAAAACCTCTACTCAGCATCACTTTTGACACAAACCGGACACTCACCCATGCAGGCACACTCTCCGCTTTTCTAAGGTATTTAGTCGTTTTTGGCAAGAGCGTAAAAGGATTGCAGATTGCAGATTGTAGATTGCAGATTGAGTTTTTCCTCTACCCTTCTACCTCCCCCGCTTTTCATCCCTTCATCCCTTCACCTCTTCATCCCAACCCCATGACCTTAACAGCTTAGAATGGAGAAGCAGTCTGTAAAGAAATGTAAGGTTTTTCCATGGCAGATCAGCTTATTCGGGCAACAGCGGCTGATGGTGGTATTCGAGCGGTCAGCACGATCACCACCCGCTTAACGGAAGACGCCCGACAGCGACACAAGCTTTCCTATGTTGCAACGGCTGCATTGGGACGAACGATGGCTTCTGGGCTGCTGTTTGCATCCAGCATGAAGCGCAGGGGGTCGAGAGTCAACATTCGCATCAAAGGTGATGGTCCCTTGGGAGGCATCCTGGTTGATGCTGGATTGGATGGAACAGTGCGTGGCTATGTTGAGCATCCGGATGTGGAGCTTCCACCTAATGCCCAGGGCAAATTTGATGTCGGCAGAGCGGTTGGCAAAAACGGCTATGTGTACGTGATTCGAGATGTGGGCTACGGGTATCCCTACTCCAGCACGGTCGAACTCGTTTCGGGTGAAATTGGCGATGACTTGACTCACTATCTAATCAGCTCAGAGCAGACGCCTTCTGCGCTGATGGTGGGGGTGTTTGCCGATGGTAGTGGTGTGACCGCGGCAGGCGGGCTTTTGATTCAAGTCATGCCGAAAGCCGCGCGAGATGAGTCGCTCGTTGAGCTGCTGGAGTCCAGGTTTGCGTCTCTCAAGGGCTTCACGCCTTTATTGCAAGCCGGTAACTCGTTGCAGGACATTTTTGAACAACTGCTGGGTGACTTGGGATTGGAGATTTTGCCGGAAGTGCAAATGGTGCGGTTCCACTGCGGCTGCTCCCACGATCGCGTGTTAAGAGCGTTGAAATTATTCAGCCCTATGGAATTGCAGGACATGATTGAGACGGATAAAGGCGCGGAGGCGACCTGTGAGTTTTGTGGCAGTGTATATCAGGCAAGCCAGGAGGAGTTGAGAGAACTGCTAGTGGAGTTGGAAGAAAAGGCTGAATAAGCAAGGATGAAGGATGAAGGGAGGACTCTAAAAAATTCTGTTTATCCTTTATCCTTAAGCTTTTATCCTTAACTATTTGGTCTTTTTGGCGCTTGGGAGTAGGATGACATGGACTGCTGCTCTGCTACTGCTTATGACCAGAGATCCAGGAATACCAGACCGTAAGCCTCGGCGAGAACCTCTCAGTCCTGAGGAGCGTAGTCGGCTTGAGCAAGTCTCTCGTGGAGAGGCAACATCCATGCCTCCTTCCAAGCTGCCTGGTGCTCGACGGGTTGATGCGGCGCGATCGCAATCCTCTACAGGCAAGACGCCACCTGCTGAAATTCCACCGATCAAGCTCCGGTTCAGTTCTGCCAGAGCGTCGGTGGCACCCCGTCCTCATCAGCCTGGTCAAACAACCGTGCCGCCGTCGATCGCGGTGGAGCCTGTGGGCGGGGGGGAGGCTGGCGATCGCGCTCAATTGTTTCATGCGCCACAGCATAATTCTGCAAGGGAAACGGCTCGCCCAGTGAGACGCTCTAGAAAACCCCGACGGAAGCTACCACGATTCAGAAAGTTGGTTCGAGGGCTGATCCAGTGGTTGATAGGGCTGTTCACGAATTGGAAGTTTCTGATTCTGCTGGGTTTTGGTCTCAAATGGCTCTTCGGCGCTGGCGCTGGCGTTCATTCTGCAGTTGCCGGGGTTACCGAACTGTCCAGCCGTTTTTTGGCCGCTGGCGTCGGCCTCAATGCGATTTGAGTGTGCCCGGATTGCGGCCAGTAAGCAAACGGCCAAAGATTTGCTAGAAGCGATCGCGCTGGTGGATGGGCTGCCGTCCGATCACCCGATGCGCCCGGAGGCAAATCGGCTGATTGAGCTGTGGTCGCAGGAGGTGTTGAAACTAGCCGAAGAGCTGTTCCATAAAGGCAAACTGGATGAGGCGATCGCGGCGGCCCGCAAAATTCCCGCCAAGGCCACTGCTCACAAACTGATCGAAGAGCGGGTGAAGCGCTGGCAAACCATTTGGTCCAAGGCGGAGGGCATTTATCGCAAGGCAGAAGCAGCGTTGCGCAAACGGGACTGGAAGCTGGCCTTTCAAATGGCAGTGCAACTGTTGGAGCTGGACAACAAGTACTGGCAAACCACGAAGTACGATCAGCTCAACACGCTGATCAACATTTCTCGCGAGGATGGCAATAAGCTCTACGAGGCGGAACGACTCGCGGAGTGGGGCGGGCTAACCAACTTGTTGAAAGCGATCAAGCTGGCCGACGAAATTCGTCCGCAAAGCTACGTGTATCAGTTGGCGCAACAGGCCATCCAGAAGTTTGGGCGCAAGATGATGGATTTTGCACAGGTGGCTCTGGATCGCCGCAACCTGTCGGAAGCGTTGGATATTGTCAGCCAAATCCCCAAGAAAGCGAAGCTGGAGGAAGAGGTCAGGGACTTTACGGTGCTGGCGAATGCCCAATCTCGCGTCTGGCAAGATACCGTCGTCGGCTTGGAAGCAGCCATCAGTCAAGCGCAGCGGCTCCGTCCCGGACGCCCCCTGTACACCAAAGCCCAGCAACTCATTGCCCGCTGGCAGGCAGAAATTGAAGGGGTTGCTCAGCTTGAGCGGGCGCGATCGCTGGCCCAGGGCGGCACGGTTGGCGACCTGTTAGCCGCGATTTCGGCGGCGTCTCTGGTTTCGTCTACGAACCCGCGCTGGAACGAAGCCCAAAGCGAGATGCAAAAATGGCAGACCGAAGCAGAGACGATTGAGGATCGTCCGATTCTGGATATCGCGGATCAGTATGCCAGTCGAGGGGATATGAATGCGCTACAAGCCGCGATCGCCCAAGCCAGCCAGGTGAGCACCGGGCGCTCTTTGTACCCAGAAGCTCAAGGCAAAATTAACCAGTGGACGCGGCAGATCCAGCAGATTCAGGATCAACCTTACCTGGATCAAGCCCGGGCCTATGCAGCGGCTGGGAATCTACAAGCGGCGATCAACGTAGCGGAGCGGATTCGTCCCGGACGTGCTCTCTACAACGAAGCCCAGGCGGATGTTTCCTCCTGGAGCAGGCAAATTCGGACGGAAGTGGCTCGTGTGCAGGCCCAGGCTGCCCAGGCACAAGCGCAGCAAAATTTGCAAAATGCCCGCCAAGCGGCCAGCTCTGGTCAACCCAACGGATTGGCAAACGCGATTCAAATTGCCAGTCAGGTGTCAACCTCTGGTGCAGTCCAGACCGAGATTGATGCGGCCATTAACGAGTGGAGCTGGCAATTGCTGTCGATCGCCAAGGATCAAGCCGGTCTCAATCCCGCAGGCGCGATCGCGATCGCTCAGAAAATTCCCTCCCGCGCCGCCGCTCACGCCGAAGCCCAGTCCCAAATTCAGATTTGGAAGCAGTCGATGAAGCAGTAATGCTGTGATTATTTCAACTACTTCCAGAGATTGCCCCTGAGACAAATGCATTAATCAAAGGCCCAACAGCTTGAAAAACAGGAGTCAGAACCACCACTGAAGCGGCAGCAACCACAATTGTGGTTGCTAGCCGAACAACTTGATCCGACGCTTTTTGATAGGTATCAAATTTGTAGTCAATTTTTTCGACTTCAGTTTCCAGGCGATCTAATCGCTGATTAATTTGTTTAAGCTCTGAAAGTACTTCCTGCTGGAAGTTCTCGGATGAGTCACTCGCTTGCATACTGAACACTTGTCAAATGTACTTTCATCTTACCTGCGTAGTCGATTAGGCTACACTCTTCAGATGCACAGGGACAACGCAGCCAATTTCACCTTCTTCGATTTCCTTTTTCATCACAACATGGCTACCTGTTTGACGAACTTGCTCAAATCCTAAACGCTCAAGTGCCCGAATCGCTTCTCTGCTTGAGATGCGTGGCAGCTTAGGCATAGCTAACCTCAATGCTAGTTACAAACCTGGGAGATGTTTCAGGTAAGGGAAATTCCTCTAAGTAGAGCCGCGTTGATTCTCTCAAACCCGCGATCGCTTGTTCAATCGTTTCCCCTTGATCAACCGTGCCCACCTCTGGACATTCAGCAACGTACATATCATCCTCTTTGTGAAGAATGACTGTGAAGCTACGACTCTTCATCATGTTCTATCCTCAAAGCCGTCTGTAACAAGGATATCATTACTCTTTCTTGACGGGGCAAAAAGAGGGCGATTCTGGGCGATCGCACTTACGGTCAGAGTTCCAACTGCGATCGCCCCTTTGATCACAGCTCCTTATGGTCTTTATCCTGATCGTCGAGCAACCCAAAAATGGCAGTCGTTCCAGCGATCGCGATCGTGTTGGCCGTGGTGCTGAGTTGTTTTGCAGATCGTTCGGGTCAGGTTGGGTGGCGATCGTACCCATCAACATTTTTCAATTGCGCTCTGCCAGATAAGCTAGCGGTCTAACGCTCCAGAATGCCCCGTTGCTACAACTGATCTAGTAATCTGTCGTACTCTGCATGTGAACCAACCCAAAACCAGATCACTGTATCTCCATCCAACTGGCCCACTGCTCGATAGCTTTTGCTGATACGAGCAGAGTAAATCGGCAGTTCTGGATGCACTTTCTTGAAGCGTAGACTTGGATAGCCTGGGTCTTCCTTAAACTGATGATAGGCTGCACGAGTTTGCTCCTGAACTTGCTCAGGTAAATCAGCAAACAACTTACGGAATTGGGTAGTAGTGCGTGACTTCACAATGTCTCTGGATCAAGCTCTTGGGTCTTACCTGCGTGATACTCAGCCATTGCTGAAGTGGCGAGTTTTGCTAGAACGTCTGGTGAACGAGAAAATGCTTCATCCCAACGTCGCTCGTCCTCAATTTCTTCCAAAATCATTAACGCGATCGCATCCTGCTCACTCTCAGGTAAGGTTTGTAATCTGGCGATCGCACGCTCCAGTAATTCAGTCATCGCTACCTCAATCTTGATCATCAAAACTGCATCCTGTCCCACTATCGCTGATTTTAGTGACGTTGAGCATCGCCCAAAAATGGATTGGAAATGTTGGTAAACCATCCTGATGCGATCGCCCTCATCTCGCTGCACCAACACGGGCGATCGCGCCTATAGCCACAGTTCCAACCGCGATCGCGGGTCTTCGGTAGTTGGGCATGTAATCGCTCAATTCAACATTAATGTGAGGATGCCCACTGGAATGGTGCGTTTGCTGATCAGCAACACACCCTACAAGATCGGCGATCGCACTGAAAGTCAACCCAACCTACGCGAGGGCGATCGCACTTCCTCGACCCGATTATGCCACAGCTTTTAACCAGCTTCGAGTGATCTCAGAATAAGTCTTCCCTCATCACGCATCCTATCGGCTGTGGGTTTCATCAACATTAATACCTCTTCTGTACGCTTTGGATCTACCTTGAGCTTTCTTCCCCTACCCACATCACCAAACTCATCATTTAGTGAGTGGATTGATGCATCGAAAGTTTTGACTGTCTCCATGAACTTTTCAAACCGATCCACTTCCTGTTTACCCCAATACTTATGCAACCAGGCTAAATAGACAAATTCCTTTTTTCTGAGGTTTGTAATCGACTGGTTGTAACCCCCAACTATTTTTTCTAGTGTTTCCTTTGCCGTCCAGTTGTTCTTGATAAACTCAACAGAGAGTTCAGCATAAAAAATATATTGACTAATTTCAGATGCTAGTTCTTCATATTGCTTTGTACGCGAATCAGCTCGGTTCAAACCAAACTTGATTGATTCAGTAAGTTGCGATGAAAAGATGGTCAATATTGCAATTAGAAACCCGACAAACCATGTTGCTGTTTGTGATTTTAGCGATGTCCATATTGAGTTTCGCAACCCTGGGTCAGCCATAGTTCTTCTTCTCTATGCGTGGATAACTAGGTATTCAGTGTCAACTTTGCTGGATAAACATCAGCAATTCTCAGTACGAGAATGATTCTCACTGAAATGTTTGATCTCGATTACTCTGAACGACTGGAACCTGCATTCTGCCGTTCGGAAAATTAAGCAAGAATACTTTCGGAGGCTCACATTTTAGTACAAACGTTTTCAAAATGAGAATTGCTAGATAAACATCCTCGATTTCCACGGTTATATTGCACATTTACGGGATAATCCTCAAGTTTTTAGGATTTAAACAGAAAATTTTCAGGTTAAATCCGAAACCCAAGGGTGTTATCCGGCAGATTTGCAGGTTCCTGAATTGTTTAACTGGATTTCTGATCACTCTTCAACGACTGGCTTTTGTTGCCAAGCTTCTAACTTCGGTTTCGTTGCGGGTGACTTTCCAGGTAGTGTGGGGGCGGCCAACGCCGTCGGTAAAGGCGTAGCTTTGGGCCAGCAGCCAGAACCAGAGGGTGGGGAATCTGGGTTCTAGCCAGGATTGGGATTGGCGCACCCAGGTGGGGAACCAACTTCCCAGCAAAGCGCTGATGAAGGCTTTCAGGGTGAAATCCAGGTAGCTGCCCAGCCAGCGCAGCAGGTCTTGCGCTCCTGCCAGATCCCAAATCCAGGGGAGGAGGGCAGGATTTTTGCGGGCGGCTCTCAGGGCCATGCGGTTGAATGACAGCCAATCGACGCGGTCTTTGATGAAGGCTTCGGCAACTTCGGGAGATTCGTCTGCCAGCACGCCAAAGAAGGTATTCAGCATGGCGTTGATTCGCTCTGGGGGAATGGAGCGGTGGGTGGGCACCATCATGCCTTTTGAGAACAGCCAGGTGACGGCGATGTTGCTCTGGTAGGCGCGAATCTGGTTGAGGTGATGGGCGTTGAGCAGGTCGTGTTTCAGAGCGGTATCCAGTAAATGGGTGAGGCGGGGCAGGTTGCGCACCAGGGAGCCGAAGCCGGTGAACACGAGCGGGGATTGGAGCGAGGCGGCATCACCGATCGCCATCAATCGGGCAAAGGCCACCCGGCGATCGCGATCGCCCACACTGAAGTGTCCCGGAATATAGCCAAAGGTGGGCTTTTTCCACACCAGCTCGTCCACATTGCAACGGCGATACTCTGGCAGAATCGTGAAAAAGTCTTCGTACATCTCCAGCAGGGAACCGGGATTGTCGGGATGGACCTGATGGTAGTGGAACAGGTAGAAGGTCAGCTCCTCGCCCTCAGCGGGAAACAGCTCCCAAATCAACTGCCGGCCCCGCGAGATATCCCCGTGGCTATTCAGCACATCCCCATAGCGAACATCCCAAACCTGCGGTGCAAAACCACTGGCAATCACCGCGCCGACCGTGGGACAGACACTGTCAAAGGCCCGTCCACCGTTTAGCTGCCAGGCGATCGGGGAGGCTGTTCCCATTGCATCAATTAGCGATCGTCCAGTGGCTGCTCGTGCGGTTTGGGTTGGCAGATGCTGACATTGAACTGTAACCTGCGTCGTTTCAATATCTGCCCGCACAAACTCCGTTTCATCCCAAATCTCGCCACCATAGTCGCGCAGCTTGCTCCCACACAGTCTCAGTAACTTCTCAGCATCTAATCCCACATTCAGAACTGTCGGCGTATGTAGTACCGGCGCTTTTGCCTGGGGTAGATTATTGGCATCAAAGAACTTGTGGAACCCATCGATATACTCGCGGGCAATCAACCCTTCAAACTCGGCTGGCGTGAATAGTCCCAGGTCAATCAAGCTCTGAAACTCACTGCGTGAGATATTCCACTCCCGGTTCATCCGCCCAAACGGTAGTCGCTCAATCAGCAACACTCGGTAGCCCAGTTGCGCCATGACGGCCGCGTGGATGACGCCGAGGGCACCGCCGATGTAGATCAGGTCATAAGGGGGTGTGGGGGTGTGGGGGTATGGGAGTGCTGAGTGCTGAGTGCTAAGTGCTGAGTGCTGAGTGCGTTCTGACTCCTGACTCCCCATCTCCTCACTCCTCACTCCTCTCTCCTCTCTCCTAAATACCACTTGCTTTGGCTGCTGTGGACTTCGCACACTTTCGCGCCAGCGCTGTTCCCACCAGTAGACGCGGTTCAGGTCGGACTCGCCGTTGGGCATCTTCTGGAAGTATTTGACGGTGAGGGGGTAATGGTCGGCCAGGGCTGCAAAAATAGACTGTTGGGTGAGGTCAATTTTTGGTGGAACTGGATACTGGTTAGGAAAGTGTTCCCGGATTTGATTAGTCAGGTATCGTAGAATGTCTCGTTCCTTGGGCAGGGGGTGATCGACCCAGCGAAAGACTTTTAAGTAAGTTGTGCGCTGAACCGACCAAACAAAGATTGAGAGTTCGTCCGGTAGGTTAGTGGAGGTTTCGGAAATGGAGGGTGTCGATGCTGTAGTTTTGGAGAACCTGAACCGGACTCCGACGGGGGTGGGGATTTTCTCGCCAGCGTTGGGGTTAAATGTTTGATGCAGCCAGTTCTTAACGGAGGCAGTGTCTGGGGTAGGGATTTCGATATAAAGAAGTTCCTGCATTCAGTTTCAAAAACTCCAAATAATTATTTACAAAGACCGAGGTTAAGAAGTGCTTAAAGTGCGCTAGACTCCATTAGCAAATATGCTAAGAAATTTTACACTGTTCTCATTTTGACTGAAATCATTGTGCCTGATTGAATCCCGCCATGAATTATCCCATTCCAGCCAATCCCTTAGAATTTGTTGAACTCCGGCAGAAGACGGTTAATGAGGAGTTAATTGCGGCTGCGATCGCGGGTGTGGTTCAGGTTGCCCGTTCTAATGGTCAATCTCTGGAAGACCTGATGGCGGAAATTATGACGGATGATGCATTGCTAGATATCCAACAACGGCGCTGTCTCAGTGAAGTCGTTGCGGTTGCTTGGAGCAGCTTGCCGTAGAAAATTTCTTCAATTCATCCAAAAATTATCCGTAGAGACGTGATTAATCGCGTCTCTACGATCCACCATGCTTTCTCAGGCAAAAGCTATAATCCTCAAGCAAGGAAACGAAATTGTTGAGTTCTGAGAGGCTTAGGTCAACGCATGGACAATAAACTGATGCTGATGATTCCGGGACCGACGCCGGTGCCAGAGCAAGTGTTGCTGGCAATGGCAAAGCATCCGATGGGGCACCGCAGCGGCGATTTTTCTGAAATCATGGCAGAGGTGACCCAAAATCTGAAATGGCTGCATCAAACTCAGAATGATGTGTTGATCCTGACGGCCAGCGGTACGGGTGCAATGGAAGCGGGCATTATCAACTTTCTTAGTCCGGGCGATCGCATCTTGGTAGGCTGTAACGGTAAGTTTGGCGATCGCTGGGCAGAAGTGGGGCAAGCCTATGGGCTACAGGTCGAGAAAATCACGGCGGAATGGGGCAAACCCCTTGATACTGAGCAGTTCCGCGAAAAGCTGGAAACTGACACTGAAAAAACAATCAAAGCCGTCATCGTTACCCACAGCGAAACCTCAACGGGCGTACTCAATGATTTGGAAACGATCAATCGATCTGTAAAGGCGCATGGTGAAACGCTGATCATGGTGGACACGGTTACCAGTTTGGGAGCTGTCAATGTTCCAGTTGACGAATGGGGCTTAGACGTTGTTGGCTCCGGCTCTCAGAAAGGCTACATGATTCCGCCAGGGCTGGGATTTGTGTCCGTTAGCTCCAAGGCATGGCAAGCCTATGCGACTGCAAAGCTCCCCCGCTACTATTTAGACTTGGGCAAGTACAAGAAGGATGCAGCCAAGAACACAACCCCCTTTACGCCGCCAGTCAATATGTTCTTTGGCTTGCAGGTAGCCCTGCGCATGATGCAGGCAGAAGGTTTGGAGAACATCTTTGCCCGTCATCAGCGACTGACGGCAGCAACTCGCGCGGCTGTGAAAGCACTGGGCTTGCCGCTCCTGGCACCGGATAACGCTGCCAGTCCCGCAATCACATCGGTTATCCCAGACACCATTGACGCTGAAAAAGTGCGATCGGTGATGAAGAAACGCTTTGATATTGCCCTGGCCGGTGGACAAGACCATCTGAAAGGCAAGATTTTCCGAATTGGTCACCTGGGCTTTGTTTGCGATCGCGATATCCTGGCTGCCATCAGCGCGTTAGAAGCCTCCCTACTGGAACTTGGCTATGACCGCTTTTCCCCCGGAGCTGGCGTTTCAGCCGCAGCTAAGGTGATTGCGAATGCATAGAGGGGATGAAGGGGTGAAGGGATGAAGGGATTTGAAAATCCTTAACCTTTATTATTTCTCTAGTCTCTTGCATTAAAAAGCGGGTCTGCTTCCAGACCCGCTTTTTTGATTTTTCAAGACGTTGAGACCGTTTCCAGGAAGCACTTTGAGGCATCGGACTACCGAAATACGATGGATCATGAATCAACCCTCCTAAATTGATAGAGCAAGCTTCACGCTAACTCGTCGATGACTGTCGTGAATGAAATAATTCAATTCATACTCTAAAACAACTTCAAGCGTTTTCGAGCCAGTCATAAATGCGATCGAGCTGCTCAAGCGTTACCAACCCGTATTGCCAAAGAATCATTGGCAACGGGCCAGGGTCTTGCTCCAGATGACGGAGGGCGATCGCGATCGCGGATGCTGAAATTGCCAGCTCCTCATGGAGAAAACGAATCAAACGAGCATATGTGTTAGGTCCCATGAATTGTTAACCTCCTCGATGCAGGACACCATTGTGAGTTACAGGTTAATTGAGTCGAGCAATCAGTGGTCAGTGTTCCATCTGTCCTGTGAATTTCCCTTACGCTAACCCAAGACGACCAAGTCGCTGATTACGGAAAACCGTAGGTTGATATGGGTTACTAAACCAGGCTCCTCATGCTGCTGCATCTGCATATCTACAGACACAAATAAACTTGGCAAAGGCTTCGTCAGTTTTTCTACGTAAACCCGTTAAACAGCGGTCACAGTCATGACTGTTGGGTTTAGCATCCTACTGGTAACGCACCATCCTCACACCGTCTAGAATGTATCTCCAATCTGGAAAGCCATTCTGGAGCTGACCACTTAACTGAGCCGAACATCAACAACGGAATTACAGCAAAGCTTAAGCAAATCAGCGCATCTAAAACTCTATCTCACGAAAGATTACCTTATATTCACCATGAATAATTAAAGAAAACTTAAAGATACATAAAGTTTGTAAGAAGGTATGCCCTCTGTAGAGACGCGATTAAGAGTCCTGCGGACACGCTGCGCGAACGCATCTCTACCCCTTGCGTTCATTTCTTGGGATACTGAATCGTTATGCGATCGCCCACCTGAATCCCCAACTCCTTGGCTCGTCCGCCGCGCAGTTCAATCACCTGATCGATAGACGCACTTGGCCCATACACTGGACAGGGTTCCGTTTTACAGGGAGGAACACTGTCCGCGATCGCCACAACGTGTCCATTCCGCAGGAACACCATATCCAGGTTCAGCACTACATTCTTCATCCAAAAGCTGACTGGACGGGGTGGGGCAAAGAGAAACAACATGCCCCGGTTTGCCTCTAATTCAGTTCGATACATTAAGCCAAGAGACTGCTGCTCAACCGTTCGAGCAACTTCTAGCTGAATCACTTGATCGGCAACCTTCACCTGCGCTGCGATCGGTAACACTTGCCCTAAACTCATTGTTTTCTGATCGGTTGAGGCTGATAAAGATGGTGCAGAATCTGACTCCGGCGGAGGCAATGCGGGTGCAGATGTTGAGCAGCCTACTATTAGGATTCCAAGTACCAGAATGCCCCCTGCTAGAGTTCCTCGACGCCACGATAGGCATGGAAACTTAGTTTGTCTGAACAGCCTCATTCCTGATGTGCCTATTGTTTTGAATAGTCTTTCCTATATTAAATCCTTCGTGACAGCTCCCGACGCTGATGCTACGCATACAGCGCGGGCTTCTCAAGATCACTCCTGAGAGTTTCCTGCTTCACTCGGTCTTGTCTAGGCAAAGCCCCCGACAGCTCCCGTCCACAGGCAATTT
>JAAUSG010000159.1 GCA_012034055.1 Leptolyngbyaceae cyanobacterium RU_5_1
GACTAATTGCTTTGCACCGCAATCATTCTGATTCTAAACCTCGCCGCAATAGATCCTTGAAAACTCAATCTAGCTCAGGCTTTCCAGCTCATCTTGCACTTTTTTGTCCGTATGTCGGCTCAACCCCCTCCAGCTTCACGAGTGCCAGCTAGTTATTGATGGTGAGGTTCGGGATGAAGAGGCTCGCGTTATAGCGGTCAGCACCGATGAAGCACTGATCATCGTGCGCGACATTACGAACCGCAAACAAGCCGAACAAGCACTGCGTCAAAGTGAAGCCACGAACCGAGCGATGATCAGCGCGATTCCAGATTTGCTGATTCGTATGAGCCGAGATGGCACCTTTTTAGATATTGTCGAGAATCGTACTGTCAAATTGCTCAAACCCAAACATACTCAAATCGGCAGAAATATCTGCGATGTGATGCCCTTTGAGATCGCCCAACAGCGCATCGGGTATATCCAGCAAGCCTTCCAGTCAGGTAAACCTCAGCTCTATGAACAACAAATTGAGATTGAGGGTGTGGTGTATGACGAGGAGGTTCGCATTGCTGTCATCAACGACGATGAAGTGCTAGTCATGATTCGCGATATTAGTCAGGAGCAAACTGCGCTACGCGAACGCAAACGTGCTGAAGAAGCTTTGCGCCAGCAGATAGAACGAGAGCAGGCAATTAACCGAGTCATTCAAACCATTCGCAACTCTCTAGACCTGACGACCGTTTTCTCAACGGCTGCCCGTGAGGTGATCAACCTGCTGCCAGTGAACCGAGTCAGTATCGTGAAATATTTGCCAGACCAACGTTGTTGGCGATCGGTTGCCGGATATTGCTCAGACTCAGCGTTGCCGACCAGGCTAAATGAAGACATTCCCGATCAGGGAAATTCGCTGGCTAGCCAGCTTAAGCAGCTCAATATTGTTCGGGTTGATGATACGAACACGTTGATGGATGAGATTAATCGATCGCCTGCTCAAGAGTTTCCTGGAGCATGGCTCCTCGTCCGGCTCGATGTGGATGGTTCAATTTGGGGCAGCCTGACACTGATGAAGATTCCGCAACCTTCCCCCTGGCAAGACTCGGAGATTGAACTTGCCAGCGCGATCGCCGACCAGCTAGCGATCGCGATTCAACAGTCCGAACTCTATCAGCAAGTGCAGCAGCTCAATACGCAGTTGGAATACCAGGTCCAAGAGCGCACGGTTGAACTACAACAAGCATTGAATTTTGAGGCGCTGCTGAAACGAATTACGGATAAAGTCCGTGACAGTTTGGATGAAAATCAGATTTTGCAGACCGCTGTGGATGAGTTGGGAAAAGGGTTACAGGTCGAGTGTTGTAATGCAGCTCTCTACAATATGAAACTGGTAACCCTGACCGTCAAACACGAGTACACCATTTTCCAACCCTTTGCATTAGGAAAAGAGACTTTGTTGTCTGATTGTCCAACTCTCGAGATTTTTGACCAACTCTTTCAAGAGCAATATTCCCAATTCTGCTTCACATCTGAGACCGATGCATTCATTCAACCGGCTGGTGAAACCTATGCCGTTCTAGCGTGTCCTCTATTTGATGATCAAGGAGTGCTGGGTGATCTGTGGTTGTATAAAAAGAAACGCAACCACTTCAATGACCTGGAGGTTCGTCTGGTTCAACAGGTGGCAAACCAATGCGCGATCGCCCTGCGTCAATCCCGACTTTACCAGGCAGAACAGGCACAGGTAAAAGAGTTGGAACGCCTGAATCGCCTCAAGGATGACTTCCTCAGTACCGTTTCCCACGAGCTACGCACCCCCATGTCCAACATCAAAATGGCCACCCAGATGCTGGAGGTGAGCCTGAAACAGATGGGTCTTTTAGAGATAAAAGAGAATCGCGTCACGCGCTACCTGCAAATCCTGAGAGAGGAATGCTATCGAGAAACCAGACTGATCAATGATTTGCTCGATCTGTCCCGTTTAGACTTTGGGGCCGAACCGCTAACCCTCAACGACCTGAGCTTGCAAGATTGGATTCCCAAAATTGCAGAAGCCTTCAGCGATCGCATTCGTAATCATCAACAGCAGTTGTCGATTGAAATTCCGCCCGACCTACCGCCGCTGACAACCGACTTCAACTGTCTGGAGCTAATCCTCACGGAACTGCTACACAACGCCTGCAAGTACACGCCTGCTGGTGAATGGATTGTAGTAGCGGCTATGGGGGTGCTAAAGGATAAAGAGATGAAGAAATGCAGAGATGAAGAGCAATCCCCTTCTACTCTCTCTAACCCTTCATCCCGTTATCCCTTCATCTCTTCATTACAAATCAGCGTTCGCAACTCCGGCGTCGAAATTCCACCACAGGAATTAAACCGAGTCTTTGACAAATTCTACCGCGTTCCGAATAATGACCCCTGGAAACACGGTGGAACTGGATTAGGGCTAACGCTGATCAAAAAACGGGTTGAGCGCATCCAGGGCGCAATTGAAGTAATCAGTGGGGAAGGTTGGACAACCTTTACAATTCAACTTCCCTGGAGCATAGAAACTTGAGTACCCCTCATCCCCTCATCCTCCCCATCCTCCCCATCTATGCCTCCGGCTTAAACTCCAGTGAAACTCCGTTCATACAATAGCGCTGGCCCGTTGGCGCTGGCCCATCATTGAACACATGCCCCAGATGCCCACCACAGCGGCTGCAATGCACTTCAATGCGACTCATGAAAAGTGAGCGGTCAGTGGAAGTGGCGATCGCGCCTTCAATTGGCGCATAAAAGCTGGGCCACCCAGTTCCGCTGTTGAACTTCGTGTCAGCCGTAAACAGGGGTTGACCACAGCCTGCACACCCATAGGTGCCCTCGGCATAGGTCTTATCAAGTGGACTCGTACCGGCGCGTTCAGTGCCATGTTTGCGCAACACATAAAACTGCTCTGGCGTCAGAATCTGATGCCATTCTTCTTCGGTTTTATTCACTTCAAAGCGATTCTCTGATGCCATCTCTGCTCACCTCTGCAAACAAATTCAACAACAATACTCAGTAAGCTGGAATGAAGTTAAAGTGTATGTCCTACATTCCATGTAACTTTTCTTTACGCTTACTTCCATTGTAGGGAGTCATGGATGAACTGCGTATAAGGAATGACGAATGACGAATGGCGAATGGCGAATGGCGAATGATGAAGGATGAAGGATGACGGGGATAGGTGATGGCAGGATATGTTGATTTGGGCGATCGCCAACGGCTTGAAGAGACTCCAGCAGCCTGTGTTGATCTATCGGCGGATGAAGTCCATCTCTGGCAGGCTGACCTTAATTTGTCTGAGCCGCAGTTGAAGCAGTTGGCAACAACGCTTTCTGACGATGAGCAGCAACGCGCTCACCGGTTCTACTTCGATCGCGATCGCCAGTCGTTCATTGCCAGTCGTGGAATTCTGCGGGTGATTCTGGGTTGCTACCTGGGGCTGGAGCCAAATCAGGTGCGATTCTCCTATGGTTGCCGTGGCAAGCCAGCCCTTGCAAACTGCGATCGCCCACCCACTGTTCAGTTTAATCTGGCCCACTCACAGGGTTTGGCGCTCTATGCGGTGACGCGCGATCGCGCACTTGGGGTTGATCTGGAGCATCTCCGCCCCTTATCGGATATCGAGCAACTGGCAAAACGCTTTTTCACTCATAAAGAATCCCAACTGATCAGTTCCCTTACTCCTGAACAGCGCCAAGAAGCATTTTTCAAGCTGTGGACGTGTAAAGAAGCCTACCTCAAAGCAACTGGTGAAGGATTGGCAGGGCTTAATCAAGCTGAGATTTCGTGCTCAATTGAAAACCCAGCGTCCTGCTTAACCATTCAGGGCATTTCTCCTCAACCATCCCAATGGTCAGTTATTCAATTCAATCCCCAACCTGAGTACGTCGCCGCCCTAGCAGTAGAAGGGCAAGGTTGGCATTTGAGCTACGGGGAGTTTGATCCGGAGAGCTTTATACCCCCCGCCTCTAGAAATACATCAGTTTTCACTTGAATTACCCGCACTCCTTACTCCCCACTCCCCGCCCTACCAAGGAAGTTGTCAAACTCGTTGTGGTTGCGCCTCTGCTCGATTTAGCAGGGTTCTATCAGGATCCCTTTTTCATTCGAGCAGAAGTATCAACTCGGCTAGTAGCGACTGATTCAGGACAGACTTTCACAGAGAATATTGATGTTTTAGTTGTTAAACAGCGTTTATGGGTTCTGGTGATTGAGTCAAAGCAATCTCGATTTGATGTAACCTCTGGGATTCCGCAAGCATTGAGCGATATGTTGAGTCAGTCCTCAACTCCTCAAGTCTCAACAGATGTTGCTCGCTTTGGGATGGTCACAAATGGACGAGAAGTCCTGTTCTTAAAACTCACTCCCCGACAACCTCCGATCTATATTCAGTCAAGAATCTATCAAGTGATTGACGCGGAGAATGATTTGACACAAATTCTTCAAAATTTGAAGATGATTGGTCAACAATTGCTTTAAATCACCTGATTAGGAATGCTGACGATACCAGGCGATCGTCTTCTGCAAGCCTTCCCTGAAGCCGACCTCTGCTACAAATCCAAACGCCTGTCTGGCTCGTTCGGTGTCGAGACAACGGCGCGGCTGACCGTTGGGTTTGTCGGTTTCCCAGACGATTTCCCCCTCAAATTCCATCAGCTCACAGATCAGTGTAATCAGATCTTTGATGGAGATTTCTGAACCAGTTCCTAAGTTAACCGGCTCCGGGCTGCTGTAAAACTGGGTGCCCATCACAATCCCACGAGCCGCATCATCGGAATAGAGAAATTCACGAGTTGGGCTACCATCCCCCCATACCGGGATTGAGGAATCTCCTCGCTGTTGGGCCTCATGCACTTTGTGAATCAGAGCTGGGATGACGTGAGAACTGCGTGGGTCAAAGTTATCTTCAGGACCGTAGAGATTGACCGGCAGCAAGTAGATACCGTCGAAGCCATATTGCTGACGATAGGACTGGAGCTGTACGAGCAATGCTTTCTTGGCAATTCCGTAAGCAGCATTCGTTTCTTCTGGATACCCATTCCAGAGATCATCCTCTTTGAATGGAACCGGCGTGAATTTGGGATAGGCGCAGATGGTGCCCACACAGACAAACTTTTCGACCCCTGCTTGATAGGCAGCCTGAATCAGTTGAGCACCCATGATCAAATTGTCGTAGAACAACTCAGCCGGTTTTTCTCGGTTCAAGCCAATGCCGCCCACATGAGCCGCTAAGTGAATGACAACATCCTGCTGGTCAACGACTCGCTGGCAATTGTCCAGAGTGCGCAAATCGGAGTCACGCGATCGCGGCACGGTAATTTTGCTTAAATCCGCGCCAGCCTGACAGAGCTGCTGAATCAGACGACGCCCCAGAAATCCTGCACCACCTGTCACCAAAATCCGTTTATTGCTAAGACTGACTTCTGTTGCTGTCATGGGAAACTACCTCACCTTTAAACGTTTAAGACAGTAATGTGTCGGACAACCAAATTTCTTGTAGTAGACTGGCAGGCTAAATGGTGCAAATTTCCTACGGGTTTTATGCACTAAATTAGCCCTGCCAGTCCACTACATCTGGCTAACGTCCAACAGAACGGGCATTTCTCAATCTGCAATCTGCAATCTGCAATCTAAAATCACGTCAGGTTTCACGACCGAACTGATGATGGTTTGGCGAACCGTGGCATAGTCCAAGACCGATCGCCAGCCATTCTCCTGGGGTGGAGTCAGCCCAAGCGCTTGTAAGTCTGCTTCTACCATTAAATGCACCAGTTGTTCAAAGGTCACCGATGGTTGCCAGCCCAGTTTCTGACACGCTTTGGTCGGATCACCAATCAACAAATCCACTTCTGCCGGTCTCAGGTACCGCTGATCAAATTCAACGTAGTTTTGCCAGTTCAGGTTAACGTAACCAAACGCAAGATTCAAAAACTCCTGGACAGAGTGGGTTTCCCCCGTTGCGACGACATAATCATCCGGTTCGGGTTGCTGCAACATCAACCACATTGCTTTCACATAGTCTTTGGCGTACCCCCAATCCCGTTTAGCGTCGAGATTGCCCAGGTAGAGTTTGCGTTGTCGTTTTGCCAAAATCTGTGCGATCGCCCGTGTAATTTTGCGAGTCACAAAGGTTTCTCCCCGACGCGGCGACTCGTGGTTGAACAAAATTCCATTACAGGCAAATAGTCCATAGGATTCCCGATAGTTCACTGTTTGCCAGTGAGCATAGACTTTCGCACAGGCATAGGGACTGCGCGGGTAGAACGGAGTCGTTTCCGTTTGCGGAATCTCTTGAACCTTGCCAAACATCTCAGATGAGCCTGCTTGATAAAAGCGGACTTGAATCCCCGTCCGATGTTGATAATCTCGAATGGCTTCTAGTAGGCGCAGTGTGCCCATTCCAACTGAATCAACCGTGTATTCTGGCGAGTCGAAACTAACACGAACGTGAGATTGGGCCCCCAGATTGTAAATTTCTACCGGTTGAACCTCTTCCAAAATTCGTCTTAGGGTTGTACCATCCGTCAAGTCACCATAGTGCAGAAATAACCGTGCCTCTTGACTGTGGGGGTCTTCGTAAATGTGATCAATTCGATCCGTATTGAACGTTGAGGTGCGTCGGATAATGCCATGCACCTCATAGCCCTTTTCCAGCAAAAACTCGCTCAGGTAGGATCCATCTTGACCTGTAATGCCAGTAATGAGCGCCCGTTTCTGATTTACCATGTCGCTTTTCTACCCAGTAACCAATCAGACATTTGCTAGCTTTGAACATTCTAAGAACGCTAGCACTCAATTTGCCCAACTTTTATCCTTCTTTTGAATGACTACCTTCTCTTTAAAGTCGCTGACCTTCTCGGATTGCGTCGAAATCAAGATTGACTAATGTGGAATGGCACTGACTTAAGTACCCTTAAGTAGGGTGCACAGTGCCTGCTCTACGGGTTTTCAAGGCTTGCAGCGATTAATTGATGCTTATTTCAGTGCCATTCGACTAATGTGTGCTCTTTATATTCCAAGAGTTGAAATTGGAAAGTTTGAATGAAAAAGCGTTTTGTCTGTTTTCTTCTTACCGTTGGATTGGCGGGAGCGATCGCCGCTTGCCAAGCTAATTTTAGTAGCAGTAGTGGTGACATCATTGTGGCGTCTAAGGATTTCACCGAGCAGGATATTTTGGGGGAACTGCTGGCCCAGCAGATTGAAACGAAAACGGGATTGAAGGTCGATCGCAAACCCCGCTTAGGCGGTTCTTACGTCTGTCATCAAGCCATCCTGGCTGGCAAGATTGATGCTTATATTGAGTACACTGGCACAGCAGCCACCGTCAGCAAGCTATTTGAGGGACAAACGATTCCGTCCGATCGCAAAACTCTGTATCAACAGTTGCGGAAGCGATACGCTCAGGCATTTAACCTGCAAGTCCTGCCCGGTCTTGGTTTTGAAAACACCTTTGCGATCATCATTCGGAGCGACGATGCCAAACGCTACAACATTCAAACGCTTTCCCAGGCGGCAGACTACACTCCCCAATGGCGTGCTGGCTTTGGTTATGAGTTTTCAGAGCGAGAGGATGGCTTATCCGGACTGGTGAAAACCTACAATTTCAAATTTTCTAAATCGCCGCAAATCATGGATCTGGGGCTGATTTACCGGGCACTGATCCAACAGCAAGTGGATGTTGTGACAGGTAACTCGACCGATGGACAAATTGCGCGGCTGGGACTGGTCATTTTAGACGATGACAAGCGCTACTTTCCGCCCTATGAAGCGGTGCCGATCGTGCGGGAAGAAACATTGAAGAAGCATCCCAAATTGCGAGGCGCGATCGCCCAATTATCCGGTCTGATTAGCGCAGACGAAATGCAGCGCATGAACTATGAAGTGGAAGGCGAGTTGCGAGATGTGAAAGAGGTGGTGCAAGAGTTTTTGCGATCGACCAGGTAACCCTCCCGAAATTCCATCAGCATGGGTACGGTAACCATGACAGGTATTGCCGGGGGAGACGCGATCGCAACATTCAGCGATTTTCAACTGAGTGAGGTACATTCTCGTTGTGAAAGGTATCAGGTATCAGGATGTGCTTCATTGAGATGCAACTGCTATATAATCCGCAAAATTGGTCAAGGTATAGTTAAATTTCGATGCTTGGCGATCGCACAACTGATTAACTATGCCATTAATGATTGCTGGCGAACGGAGCGGAGTGGGTAAAACGACTGTCACGCTAGCTCTACTGTCCTATTTATGCAAACGAGGGTTGCGGGTTCAGTCTTTCAAGGTCGGCCCAGACTACATTGATCCCATGTTTCATCGGCATGTCACGGGTCGTCCCTGCCGCAACCTTGATCCGGTGCTGACTTCAGAGACTTATGTTCAACAGTGCTTTACCCGCATACCCAAGACGTAGACTTTGTTGTAATTGAGGGCGTCATGGGGCTGTTTGATGGCGCAGGACTGAGCAAACAGGATTGGTACGAGAAAAGAAGCTGGGCTAGCCGTCAAGCATCGTTACTAGAGGATAACGGGTGGGAAGACACGCTCAATTGTCGCAGCTTTGCCAGCACGGCTCATATCGCTCGGTTAACCAGCAGCCCTGTTTTGCTCGTGGTTGACTGTAGTCGGCTTTCTCATTCGATCGCGGCCCTCGTTCACGGCTACGCTTACTTTGACAACCGCTTACAAATCGCGGGTGTGGTGCTAAATCGGGTCAAGAGCGATCGCCACTTAGACCTGCTTCAATCTGCTCTTGAATCACTTCACATCCCAATTCTGGGAGTTCTCAGACACCAGGACACGCTCAAAATTCCCGACCGTCACCTGGGCCTAGTTCCTACCGCTGAACTCGAAAATCTGAACCCGTTGCTTGACCAACTGGTTCACTTAGCAGAAACCTGTTTCGATTGGTCGCGTCTGCTGCCCCTGCTAAAAGTGCGGCCGACAAAATTTGAGTGGGAACCGGACTCCCAAAAGCCAGACGCTGATTCCCTCAATCATTCACCAGAAAACTTGGAGCCTGCGTTAGACCGAGCTCTGTCCCTACCTCCCAGCTTTGAGCTGCGAATTGCGATCGCTCAAGACCCTGCCTTCAGCTTCTATTATCCTGACAATCTGGATTTGCTCACTAATCTGGGAGTTGACCTGATTCCCTGGAGTCCGTTGCACGATCTCGCCCTACCCGACGGCATCCAGGGACTCTACTTCGGCGGTGGCTTTCCCGAAATGTTTGCGGAACAACTGGCAGCCAACCAACCGGCCCGACAGTCTGTACGAAAGGCGATTCAAATGGGTATATCCACCTATGCCGAGTGCGGCGGCTTGATGTATCTCTGTCAGCAAATTACCGATTTTCAGAAACGCTCCTGGCCAATGGTGGGTGTACTGCCAACCACGGCTGTTATGGGACAACGGCTGACGATTGGCTACCGAAAAGTCAAAGCTTTGCAGGATGAGTTGATGTGCAAACAGGGGGCGATCTTCTGGGGACACGAGTTTCACCGTTCGCACCTAACCGTTCAATCTAATCAGCCGCTGTTTGAGGTGAGCGATCGCAGGTCAGAACACTCCTCACTCCTCACTCCTTATTCCTTAACCGAAGGCTGGCACTTGCCCCACCTCCATGCTTCCTATATTCATTTCCACTGGGGAGTCCATCCAGAAGTACCGATTCAGTTTCTGAACCATTGCCAACAATTCCAGAAACTCACTATATCTTGATGTTCTATTCAGCATTTCTCAAACATTCTTAGGCACTTTCAGGTTAGAACATTCGTTAAGGGATACAGGAATTCCGAAATCCTTCTAAAGCTGGATGTAGTTCATCGTCGTGTTTGCCGTTTACGAGTGGGTGATCTGGCAAGAGATATAGGGTGAGGAGCGCTAGCTGCCATTCTTAAATCACCCAAAAGTCTTGCCAGGACTAATCCAGAAGGATTTTCAGTGTTTGAGTGGGGAGAGAGCTGTGATGTTTAATAAGTTACTGCTGGCTGCTGGGCTGACGTTTTCGCTCAATTTATTTGTTGGGGTCAAACATACGACTAACCAACCTACCCTGCTTCCACCCACTCAAACGCCTGTTCAAACAGCACGACGCCAATTCCGCGATCGCTCACCTCTACAGTATCTACAACCCTTTAAGAACCCCGGCAGCTAGGCAGGAGATTTCTGTTACTTGGGAACATCTCCCCGAAGAGAACGTCAGGAACTTTGGAATCTTTTAGAACATGTTCCGTCCATGAGTCATTCTCTTCGGCTATCCTGGTCAACGGTGGAAGCGAGAGCTGCCCAAGTGCCAGTACAAGCAGAAAAACTTTCTAATTTCGATTTGATCCTGCAGTGTCAATCTGGACATCGCCCAGATACCGCTGCCTTTGCAGAGTTGATGCGTCGGTATCAATCCCATGTTGAACGGGTGTTATACCACTTAGCTCCTGATTGGCAGGATCGGGCGGATCTGGCGCAAGAGGTTTGGATTCGAGTCTATCGAAATATTAAGCGCTTAAACGAACCGGGTAAATTCCGGGGATGGTTAAGTCGAATTGCTACAAACCTGTTCTATGATGAGCTGCGTAAACGCAAGCGCAACGCCAGTCCGCTCTCACTCGATGCACCGCTATCCGTGGATGACGGGGAGATTGATTGGGAAATTGCCTCTGATTCGCCTGGACCGGATGAGGATTTGACGACGCGAGAGTTTTATGACCAGCTTCGTGAAGCGATCGCGGATTTGCCAGAAGTGTTTCGTACCACGATTGTGCTGCGCGAGATTCAAGGCATGGCGTATGAAGAAATTGCCGAAATCACCGGAGTTTCTCTGGGAACGGTAAAATCTAGAATTGCCAGAGCGCGTCTCCGACTCCAGTCTCAACTTCAAAACTATTTAGATGGTGTTTAGTTAGGTTCGTTTTGCAGAATGCAAGCTACAGTATCTACCAGGGGATATAGGCAAGTTCAGTCTCTGTACGATTTGTTTTTCTGGTTGAGATTGTCTATTCTTCTTATGAGTAGCTGGGTGTACTCCATACACACGAAGTGATGCTGAAATGACGTCCAATTTTGATTCCCATAATTCCAATGATCAGCCCTCCTCGGCTGTGAACCCCAATCGGTCACATTCACTGAATGTAATGCAGCGCGATCGCTTTGAGATGCTAAGTGCCTACTTAGATGGCGAAGTGTCTGCAGATGAGCGCCGACAGGTTGAGGAATGGTTGGCAAACGACCCGACCGTTCAGCGTCTCCACGCACGATTGCTCAACCTACGCCAGGCGTTTCAAACGATGTCTGTTCCCCTATCAGATCAATCTTCTGTTCAACAAACGGTTGATGCAGTGCTGGCTCGTGTGGATCGGAAACCTCGACTGCCTCTCATTTGGGGAGGTATCGCGATCGCTGCAGTGGCGATTGGAGCCATTTCCAGTGTGTTGCTGGGTGAACGCTCTCCGTTGCCTCAGATGGCTAGCACTACCAACCAGGAGCATGTTCAGCCTTCTCAGACCCCAACAGATTCTGAGATGCCTTTGCTGGTTGCGATTGATGAACCCATCGCTTCACTGCCTAAAGGGCCAATGTCGCCCAGTGAGCTAAATCAGGGCAACCCGTTGCCAAGTCAGGCAACCGATACTATCCGTTAGCACGGCGTGCTCACTGGCAAAAATACCGTTTGGGCAGCCATCAACCTGCCCATTTGTGTTTTTGCTTCAATTTTCTTGATGGCGACTCCAGTTACCTTAGGGCAGAAGAATTCCCCCAGACAAGCAACCTATGCAGGGGGCATCACGTAACACCAGGCATTTCCGAGCGATGCTCGATCTGGGCTGAACGTCTCAACTTCTGTACAACGATATTAATTCAATTGGAGCGACTGGTCGGGAGTGTAGCGTGCTCAATTCTCACCGTTTTCTCAGCGACCACGAGGGTAACTGGATTGAGCGGGGAAAACCGGGTGAGGGTAGAAACTGGAACCGATCGCGCGAGCTGGATTTGCAGGAGATGGTGGTGCCACTGGTAATGGGGGGTTGGAGATTGGGCTGTGATCCAGGTGAGTGCGGTGTTGAGATGTTCCAGGGTTGCCAATGCCAGCACGATTCGTCCACCTACTTGGAGTTGTGCGCCGCAAATGTCCAGAATTTCGTTGAGGTTGCCACCGCTCCCCCCAATGAAGATGCGATCGGGCTGGGGTAACGATTGCAAGGCTTGTGGGGCAGTACCGTGGATGGAGGTGACAGTGTTGACCTGGAAGCGCTGACAATTTTTTTGAATCAACGTAGCGCCGACGGCTGTTTTCTCGATCGCATAAATCTGTGAGCCAGGGCAGAGGCGAGCCATTTCAATGGAAACAGAACCTGTCCCGGCTCCGACATCCCAAACCGTTTGCGGCGATTGGAGGGCAAGTTCTGCCAGAACCAACACGCGAACTTCCCGCTTGGTCATCAGTCTGGGGCGATCGCGAAAGCTCAAAAACGCCTGATCCGGCACCCCGAGAATGGGTAGTGAGTAGAGTTTCAGTGACTCCAACTCCTCAACTCGTTGGAGTACAACTACATTCAGCGGTGCGAAGGTTTGTGTCTGTAGAGACTGGAAATCTTGCACCTCGACAATTCGCTCATCTAACCCACCCAGATTCTGACAAACCCACATTTGGTAGCGGATAGGCAGATCGAGAGCGTGGAGAAGGTGGGCGATCGCGCCCGGTGAATTAGTTTTATCCGTCAACACAGCAATTTTTTCAACCCCTTGCTGCAACGCTTGAGTCAACTCATCCAGGGAACGCCCATGAGCGCTAATGATGCAGGCATCCTGCCAGGGACGCTTGATCCGGCTAAACGCCAGTTGGATCGAACTCAGGTGAGGATGAAAAGTGAGCTGATCGGGTGAGACTTCCATGAGCAGAAGCCGACCTAGACCGAAGAAGAGGGGATCGCCGGAGGTGAGGATGACGATTAGGGGGCAAT
>JAAUSG010000160.1 GCA_012034055.1 Leptolyngbyaceae cyanobacterium RU_5_1
GCCGTCCTCCGTAAGCGGACGCTCATCATCGTTAGCGTAAGTGCCGTGTTGTCCTGCTAAACCATGACGGATTAGGTAGAGGTCGATCGTTGTAGTCATAGTAGTTGTGGACTTCATCCCTTCATCCCTTCATCCCTTCACTCTGCCTGGCTAGCTCATGCCGTTGTGATAATGCTGATCCGGGTTAATCAGGCGGAGGAGTTTTTGTTTCACTTGGGTATCAAACACATTCCACTTCATCTTGGCGTACTCAGCACTTTCGGTGAAGCCAGAGAGGAAGCCGAGGGGAATCTCGAAGCCGCCTGCCTGCGATCGCCCCCCGCCAAAGAAGCGTCCTTGGGTGTCCTGCCCAAAGGCTTCTTTCAAAAATTCATCTGGGTCGAGGGTGATTTTATTCGTTCGCAGTGACCCAACCACGAGTTCGATGTCGTCGTCTTCATCCTGGACAATGCCATATACCACGGCAGTATGGACGTTTTCTTCCGTGACCAGGAAGTCGGCAGCCTGGGGAATGGCATCGCGATCGTCATACCGCAAATAGCCAACCCCAGCGATGGAGAAGTTGTTTTGAACGATGCGGTTCTTCAGCGATCGCTCAATCACATCCATCACCTGTTTGGAGCGGGAAGATTGCAGCACCGCATTCAATAGCTGCCCGTCGTAAAAGCGACTCAGATAGGCAGCCGCCAGAAAATCTTCCTCTTGTGCCTGCCGCAGCGCATTGGTATCCGATCGCAGACCATGCATCAGGGCTGTGGCGCACTTGATATGCTCATTGGAATTGTTATCTAGCTTGAGCAGTCCAGCTTGCAGATATTGAGTCAGGATCGTTGCGGTTGCCCGTGTGTAGGGACGGATGTCAACAAATTCTGCCTTCATGTCTCCCTGAGCACTGTGATGGTCGATCACAACCGTAATTGGGATGCCCGCCGCCTGTAGAGCGGGCATGAGTTGGCTAGTGGTTCCCTGGTTATCGATCAAGGCACAGCCCTGATACAGGGTCAAATTCCGATTCTTTAACGACGGCAACCCCCACCGCTGCACGGGTAAGCTGGTCAGCTTGACGAGCGCAATATTCTCCTGGTGGCTAAGTGTACCGGCGTAAACCATGTCGCACTGAATGTCGAACTTTTGAGCAATCAGCTTATAGGTCCAGGCCGAGGACAGCGCATCTGGGTCGGGGAAGTCTTGCAGCACAATGAGCTGGCGATCGCCTCGGTGCCGTTCCAGAGTATGGCAGAGCACTTCTACTTTCTGGTTCTGCTCACGGGAACGGGGACTGTCGTAGGCAGACGGCTGAGTTGAATAGATCTGCGAATCTTGAACAGGCTTGATTAGCGCTTCCACCACCTCCGGTTCAATCACTGAATGCGGCTTAAAATCAACCTGAGTTTCGTCCGTTACACTAAGGAGGCTATTGGAGGAAGTAAGGTTACGAGATGTGATTGGTTCAGGTTGCATAGGTAAACGGTTGAATCGGGTGAATGACGGAGGTAAAGCTGCTTATTCAAACACCACACTGAATCGATATAGATGGCAATATCCGGACATACCCTATAGACTCGGATCTTTAATTTTGACAAGAAAAAACAGAAACGTCATAACCTTAAGGGGGTATCTCTGGAATCAGAGACAGGACTGCTATATATCTTCAGGAGGATAGCTTGAGTGGACTTCCTGCAGGAATTAATTCTTATAACTCAAACATTGAGCGCCTGGATCCAGAAGCAGATTACAAGAACCTTGACAGATAATGCAGGCGGTTACAGTCCAATCACATACTTGCGCCATTCCTGATTCAAGCCATTTTTTACATGCTTGGTGACTTCAAAGTAGAGACCGCTATAGGGCTTGCGGGGGGAATTCAACAGCAGCATGTTGGCTTCTTTCGGGGTGCGATTGCCTTTCTTAACGTTGCAGCGCACACAGGCTGTGACGATGTTTTCCCAGGTATCCCCTCCCCCGCGCGATCGCGGTACCACATGATCGAGTGTTAAATCGTCGCCGGTATAACTGCAGTACTGGCATGAATGGCCATCCCGATGCAACAAATTTTTACGAGTCAGGGGAATATCTTTGTAAGGCACTCGGACGTAGTGGCGCAGTCGGATCACCGTTGGCAACGGGAACCCGGAATACACACATTTGCCGTTATGTTCAACCTGCTCTGCCTTACCCTTTAGCAGCAACACAATTGCCCTGCGCCAGCTCGTGATGTTGAGCGGTTCGTAGGAGGCATTGAGCACCAGAACCTTGCTCATTCGGATTGAGTTGAAACAATGTTTTCACAGATAGCACAGATGGTAACACAGGTGATGTCTATCTGATGGAAGTTTGGGAGGGGATGGGGTAGAGACGCGATTAATCGCGTCTCTACGGGTTTATTGATGGGCTGGAACCGTCCACCAGGCCAGGGCATAGGGCTGAATGGCTGCGTTTGCCTGGTGTCGGAACTGAACTCGGATCTTGTAGCGTCCGGTTGCGGGTATTTCATGAAAAATATGTTCCACACTGTCTACATCGCTGATCGACGACCCAATGCTTTGCTTGATGTCATTGTCCTCCGTCCGCATTAGATAGAGGTCGAGGTTATTCAAGCCGCGATCGCGAAAGTCTTCCCCCACGTCATACTCATCATTGCGATTTTTATCCACTAACTCTACTAAACGGTTCCACACCAATGTGATCGAGACAAAGCTACCTTTTTGCAGAGGTGCTTCGAGAACGTAATCCTGATAAGAGAGGCTAGGGGCTAGGGGTTGGGGACTAGGAGAAGCGGGGCTAGGGGTTAGGGACTGGGGGTTAGAGTCAGGTTTGCCAGTTCCCAGTTCCCGATTCCCAGTTCCCTTTCCAACTCCCAAATTCAAACTCCCAACGCCGACTGTTCCATAGTTCCACCCGATCGCGGGAACGGGGGCAGCAGGGTCTCGTTGTCCTGGACTGAACTGCTGATAAGCCCGGAAGGCGTTGAGCTGCCCAGTTCCCATTTGAATATTGAGTGGGATCTTGGGATCGCGATGGGCATCTGAGTTGAGCCAGGTCTGGTTATTTTGTCTACAATCGTGCGGCTCATGCCCAACATTCGCCCATCGCCTCGGTCTGCAATCTTGTCTGCGGAGTTAAGCAGAACCGCTTTCATGACTTCTGAGCGGCGAGCATCCAGGGTCCAGGGCAAGGAGCAACCCCGCTGCCGTTTACAACTCTTGCGCAGTTGGCGATCGCCATACTCCTGCAGCAGGGCAACGGTTCCGGTTACGTGAGGGGCAGCAAAGCTCGTACCGCTAGAGGTGGTCACGCTTCCGTTTGGGTTCACCAACGCCACCTCATTCCCCGGAGCTGCCAGTCCAATGGCCCGTCTGGGTCCCAGATTACTTTCTTGTCCTTCCGCCGCACCACTGGCGGGATCACCCAGGTTGGCAAAATCAACTTTGGTGAACACATTCTGAATCCGGGTTGTAAAGGACACATTGACCCCGTTGTAGTTATCCGTTGGCACGGAGATACCGCCTCTGCCCTGATTGCCCGCGATCACGTACAGCACATTATGAACGCGAGTAGACCAGTCTACACACTGAGTCAGTAGCGCATTGCCGTCTAGCATGGGTTTAGCACGAGGATCGTGGCGCAGTGACTCACCAAAGCTGAAATTAATTGCCCGCACATCGCCACCGTTCTGCATAGCTACATGTTGTGCAGACAGGCATTCTTCCGGTTGCCCGTAGCGTCGAGGAGTCCCGGCAGCCGAGGAATAGAGTTTGGCTTCCGGTGCCACACCTCGTGCCGTCTTTGCAGAACTGATCATGATGCTGGCAACATTCTGTGCGTGGCTGTCTACGTTGGAGTTAGTACGGGCCCGATCCGCTCGATAGAAGACCTGCGTCAGCGACATGGAACGATTTTGAGCCACTGCTTTATCGATGCCGAACTGGCCGGGACGCCCAATTTCCACTTGCCCGATCGCAATCTTGCGGCCTGTGAGATTGTAGGGAGGCTGATGGAGCCGGAGGGCGTCAATTCCTGCCTCACCGGTAGAGCTGGTGCCGAGTGGCTTGAGCGGAATCTTGCTGGTTGCTCCTGCAGATGGAGTACTCGCCCAAACCGATAGAGAGCCTGGGGTAATGGATAACCAGTGATTCGGTTCTGGCGAAGCCGCTCCCCAGTCGTCAGGAACGATTCCAACACCACCACCCCAAAATGCAACCGCTCCTAAGACAACTATTCCCGGGCCCTTAACCAGCCACCCAAACCGATGCAGAATTGCTTGCCGTACCACAACTGTGTCTCCACAAATCCGTAAGCTAAAAATCCGTAAGCTAATAAATTAGGGTACTGATGCACTTAAGCCTGGTTCACGTCCAGCCTGGAGTTTTTCCTGAGAGCAAGCTACAGATTCTGAGCTGAGCCTGGTTCAACTCACGATTTGACAAATTCTCTTTACCTAAAAGTACTTCTTCACTACCTAAAGTACTTCCTCAGTACGATCGCGCATTGTTTGATAGGCTGCTTGATAAAGATCCACAGCGATCGCTCCATAGACCCAAGTTAACCATCAAGCGTGGTTGTTTAGATTCTGCAAATTAAACCCTGTCCACGTTCAGACCTGGAGCCTTTCTCCGGGAAAGCTACAGATTCTGAGCTGGATTGGGTTTAAGCAGTAACCTGCCACACGTTAAATGAGAGACTTGTCACAGTTTGTTAAATAGTTAAAATAATTACATTCCAGGACATAGGAGACGCAGACCACCATGACTCAAACCCTATCCAAGAAACCCGTTGTTGTTGCCCCCTCCATCCTATCAGCCGATTTTAGCCGTTTGGGAGATGAGATTCGAGCCGTTGATGCGGCCGGGGCAGACTGGATTCACGTTGATGTGATGGATGGTCGGTTTGTTCCCAATATTACGATTGGTCCATTGATTGTTGAGGCAATTCGCCCCGTTACCCAGAAGCCGTTGGATGTCCACTTGATGATTGTGGAGCCAGAGAAGTATGTGGAAGATTTTGCTAAAGCTGGAGCAGACATCATCTCGGTTCATGCAGAGCATAACGCATCGCCTCATCTGCACCGCACGCTTTGCCAAATTAGAGAATTGGGTAAGCAAGCGGGCGTTGTCCTCAACCCCTCCAGTCCCCTGGAGCTACTTGAGTATGTTTTGGAAGTTTGCGACCTGATCCTGATCATGAGCGTTAACCCCGGTTTCGGTGGTCAGAGCTTCATCCCAGCTATACTTCCCAAAATCCAAAAGCTACGCCAAATGTGCGACGAGCGGGGTCTGAATCCCTGGATTGAAGTAGACGGCGGTTTGAAGGGGAACAATACCTGGCAGGTGCTGGAAGTGGGTGCCAACGCGATCGTGGCGGGTTCTGCCGTATTCAAGGCCAAGGATTACGCGGATGCGATCGAAGGGATTCGCCACAGTAAGCGTCCTGAACTCGCGGCGGTTTAATTTACCAGAAGTCGGGTTCTGCACCAATGGCAGAATTTTAATGACAAATTTTCATCGAGAACCCCGACTCTTAGCTATTAACCAACGATCCCTAATAGCTTCAATGCCGATTCAATCGTGTCGGCTTCTTGCATAGGCTTATCCGTCCGCCAGCGCAGAATCCGGGGAAACCGAACTGCAATGCCAGACTTGTGACGATTAGATTGGGAAATCCCTTCAAAGCCAATCTCAAACACATGAATCGGCTCCACCGATCGCACCGGTCCAAACTTCTCGATCGTGTGTTTGCGAATCCATTTGTCCAGTTCATCAATTTCTTTGTTGTCCAGCCCTGAGTAGGCTTTGGCGAAGGGCACCAGTTCATCCCCTTTCCAGAGCGCAAAGGTGTAGTCGGTGAACAGGTTGGCGCGTTTGCCGCTGCCTGCTTGCGCGTAGATCAGCACCGCATCTAGAGACATTGGATCGACTTTATATTTCCACCAGTAACCGCGCTTTCTGCCGACCAGATAAGGACTATCGATCGCCTTAATCACCAGTCCCTCAGCCCCGTGTTCACGAGACTGCTCCCGCCGCGATCGCAGATCCTGCATCGACGCAAACGACAGGGTTTTCGACAAGCTGACGAATCGAGCATCAGCGTTGTGAAGGGTGTCGATCAGGAGCTGACGGCGATCGCGCAGTGTTTGCTCTCGCAGATCCAGTCCGTTGTGCTCCAGCAGATCATAGGCAATGAAGTGAGCCGGATTTTCCTGCATGATTTTTGGCGTCACTCGCTTTCGTCCCAACCGCTTTTGCAAACAGTTGAAGTTTAGCGGACGATCGCCCTGCCAACACAGAATCTCACCGTCAAACACCAACCCATCCGGCAGGGTCAGAAAGTACGCTGCAATTTCTGGAAACTGCTCAGTAATCAAGTCTTCGCCCCGTGACCAGATGAACACCTCTCTGGCTCGTCGGATTACCTGAGCGCGAATCCCATCCCACTTCCACTCTGCCTGCCAGCGCGAAAACTCCTCGTCTGCAAATCGGTCTTCTTCTAGCTGCGACGCCAGAAAAAACGGATAGGGCTGGCTGGGCGATCGCGCCGATACTGCACCCGTCCTCGGCTCTTCTGGTTGGATCAATTGCGTGTAAAACTCAACCGTGGGATCAAAGGTTCCCATCAATCGATGCGCCAACACGGGTTCGGGAATGTGATGAGCCGCCGACAGCCCCTTAATCACCAGCTTGTCCGAGACTCCCACCCGAAAGGCTCCGGTTAACACTTTATTCAGCACAAACACTTCCTGCGGGTTGAGCGAGAGCCACCAGGACACAATCAGCTCTTTGAGTGCAGCTTCGGAGCGATCGCTTTCACTTGCGGAATGATCTCTTCCATCCACTTATGCAGAGCCGGTGTGGAATCAGACTCCGCTTGCGCCACCACATCAGTTAACAGCAACGAAATCACTTCTGCTGAATCTCCCACGTGGGCATAGCAATCCTCAAACAACCATTCAGGAATATCAGAAATTTGCAGAAAAACATCCCGTAAGACTCTGGATGTAATCAACCGCTTGCGGGTTTTACCCAGCAGCAAATAGATGGCCCAAACCGCATTTGCTGGTTTCTCCTCCTGAAAATATGCCTGCAACGCCCGGACTTTCTCATTCGTTGAAGTCGTCGCGTCAATTTGCTGAAACAGGCGTGTAAATCGCTTCATTCAATGTCGCCTTCACCGTCAAATAAGGTTTTCAACGGCAACGCATTCAAACCATGAATCTCAGTGAAATAGCGGGACAGAACGTCACTTTGTCCATGTGTCACGTAGATCGTTTTGGCATTGGTTTGCAGCCCCGTCTTCACCAATCCAGTCCAGTCCGCGTGATCCGATAGCACAAAACCCCGTTCATAGCCCCGTCGCCTGCGCGCACCCCGAACGGACATCCAACCGGAGGCAAATGCCGTTTGGGGCTGCTGAAACCGCTTCATCCAACTAGAGCGATGCCCAGACGGTGGAGCCAACACCAGATCCCCTTTGAACTTGTAATTACGCGGCATCTCAGAGGCAGGGATGGTCTCAACCATCGACACCCCAACCTGCCGGTAAATTTCAGTCAGGACATGAATTGCACCGTGGACATAAACAGGTTTATCCGTGAACCGGCGCAACTCGCTTAATATGCGCTGCGCTTTACCAAAGGCATAGCAAAACAGCAGCGAGGGGCTGTCTGGGTCACTCTGCCACCAGTCATAAATTTGTTTACAGGTCTCCTCGCCGGTATTCCACTTGTAAATCGGCAGTCCAAAAGTTGCTTCGGTGATGAACGTATCACACGGAACGACCTCAAAGGGTTCACAGGTGGGGTCGTGGCAGCGTTTGTAGTCGCCTGAGATTACCCACACCTCGTTACGATGTTCCACGCGAATTTGAGCCGAGCCGAGGACGTGTCCAGCCGAATGGAAAGAGACCCAGGTGTTACCGAGCTTGAGTTTTTCGCCATACTCCACACCCTGAAGGTTGATGCTGTCTCCCAGCCGTTTCTGCAAAATCCCTTCGGAACTTTTGGTGGCAATATAGTGCTTTGACCCGGAACGAGCGTGGTCAGAGTGGGCGTGGGTAACTAGGGCAGTTTCGACGGGTCGCCAAGGGTCGATGAAAAAGTCACCCGGTTCGCAGTAAAGCCCCTCTTGTAGAACGGTAATCAGTGCCATGATTGCTTAAGTTGCAAGGCAGACCCTACCCTTGCAGCTTAACAGTTTAGCGAATCTGTGAGGAGCGGTTTTGAAGTCTCCGATTAGTAGACACACAACAGACAGGAATACTGCTTTTAATCCGTACAGCTCTGCCTGAATTACTTCACCACTCAGCGACAGGACTTACGCATTTTGACCAAAACCTCGGAGTTTTAAGCAACTATGCTGGTCATGATGTTTGATTCTGGGTTAAAAACTCCGAGGTTTGCGTAAGTGCCTGAGCAATCAATCACTAATCAGCGATCCCCTGACTAAGGGCTTGTTAAAAAAATGATTCCACACTTTTAGGGTAGGTTAGATTGAGCGATCTCGAAACCCAATAGAGCCAGGATGTGTGCGTTGGGTTACCCTGCGGGAAGCAAGCTACGTGCCTCAACCCAACCACCTACAACCTACAACTGTGAAATTGTTTCTTAACGACCTCTAAATCAGCTTAATGGCTCTAAAGCTAAAATAGAGTCCCAGCGCCAAACCAAATGCAGCCCCCAAAATTAAGACATACGAAACAACCGCGCCCATTACTGAATCTCCTTATTCATCTAACAAAACTATACAAAACTGTGGCACCACTCAGTACAGTATAAAGGCAAGAGGTAGGGGTAGAGGGTGAAGGGTAAGGGGTAAAGGGTAAAGAATGGGCAGGATTATGCAGTCGGTTATTTCAGTTCAACTTCCGCAGCAGTCCTATGACATTACAATTTCATCTGGCAGTCTGGATGAATTGGGTGCTCAGATGCAGGCGCTGAAGCTAGGAAGAAAGGTGCTGCTGGTGTCCAATCCGGAGATCTTTAACCATTACGGGGATCGGGCGATCGCCTCGCTGGAAAATGCTGGGTTCGAGGTTGCCAACTGTATGCTGCCAGCGGGGGAGGAGTACAAAACTCCGGCAACGCTACAGACGATCTACGATGCGGCTCTGGAGCATCGGATTGAGCGCTCCTCGACCTTTGTTGCATTGGGGGGGGGTGTAATCGGCGATATGACAGGTTTTGCGGCAGCAACCTGGTTGCGTGGGGTGAATGTGGTACAAGTGCCCACATCGCTGCTGGCAATGGTAGACGCGGCGATCGGCGGCAAAACGGGCGTCAACCATCCCAACGGCAAGAACCTGATCGGTGCGTTCCACCAACCTTGCCTGGTGCTGATTGATCCCGATGTGCTAAAACTTTGCCAGAACGGGAAGTTCGGGCCGCGATCGCCGAAGTGATCAAATACGGCGTGATTTGGGATGCTGAACTGTTTACCCAGCTTGAAGCGGCTCATCAGCTAGATCAATTCGCAGCCTTGGACAATGCATTACTGCAGGAAATCCTGACGCGATCGTGTCAAGCAAAGGCACACGTGGTTAGCAAGGATGAGAAAGAGGCTGGGCTGAGGGCTATCCTAAACTACGGACATACAATCGGACATGCGGTTGAGAGCTTGACGGGCTATCAGTTGGTGAATCACGGGGAAGCGGTGGCGATCGGGATGGTCGCAGCTGGGCAAATCGCTGTTGATCTTTATCATTGGGACGTTGAATCTGCTCAACGGCAGTTCGCGTTAATTGAAAAAGCAGGCTTGCCGACTCAGTTGCCGATTGGACTAGATATTGAGGCGATTCTGGTCGCGCTGCAAACTGATAAAAAAGTCAAGTCAGGGCAAGTGCGGTTTGTTTTGCCGACCCAAATTGGAGTGGCAACGGTAACGGCTCAGGTTTCAGCGGACACTATCCGACAGGTCTTGCAGCAGATGCAAGCGAACTAGCGTTTGAAGCTGTGGGTAGCTCAATCATAAAACGAGTCTGCCCATTGCTGCTTTCCGCGCAGACACCGCCCCCCAGATGCAGAACCAGCTTTTTAACCAACGCCAATCCTAAACCCGTCCCCCCATGCTTATGCGGGTCGCCGTTTGGAACTCGATAGAACTTGTCAAAAACTCGCCCAATTTGATCGGCAGGGATTTCAACGCCCGAATTACTCACGCTAATCAAAATAGTCTGAGAGGGTGAATCGGGTCTGCCAGAGGCATCGGCTCGGACTGTAATGGTTTCTCGGCCAGGGGTATATTTGCAAGCATTGGTATGAGGTAGCCCAACTGCATGTCACCAGGAACCCCTTGATTGGAAATTCAGAGCTTTCTCCAGCAGAGCTACAGCTCTTTCGAGACTACTCTTGAGACTATTTTATAAAGTTGAAGACAAGAAAATCGTAGCAATCACTGAATCTAGGGTTACCACTAGAACTAGATTGTGTGGGTTTGCCTAATCACTCCTCAACTCGGTATCCAAGGTCTGCTAAGCGTGAACGAGATTGTCGCCATTTAGGTTGCACTTTAACGAATAGTTCTAAGTACACCTTGCCTGCGATTAATTTCTGAATTTGCTGTCGGGCAGCCGTGCCGATCGCCTTCAGCATACTCCCCCCCTTGCCAATCAGGATGCCTTTCTGGGACGGACGCTCGACATGAATGGTGGCCAGAACGCGCGTAATGGTTGGTTCTTCCTCAACTCGATCAATGGCGATCGCGGTGGAGTAGGGCACCTCTTCACGAGTCAACAGCAAGATTTGTTCTCGAATCAGCTCACCCATAATGAATCGTTCCGGCTGATCGGTGACTAAATCAGGCGGGTAGTAATAAGGGCCTGGCTCCAGGTGCCGAAATAACAGTTGCTGAAGCGGGTCGAGTCCCTCCCCAGTTAATGCTGAGAATTTTGCCAGAGACCAGCCATGAGTGTCTGCCAGCATCCGATAGCCCTGGTCGAAGGATTCATCCTCTGCAGGTTGCTGATCCGCTTTGTTGAGACCCAAGACAACCGGAACCTGACTGTGGATCAAAAGCTCGGCAATGTAGCGATCGCCCCCGCCCACTTCCACGGAACTGTCCACCACAAACAGCAATACATCAACCGACCGAATTGCAATCTGGGCATTTTTGACCAGTACCTCCCCCAGTTGATGTTGAGGTTTATGAATTCCAGGCGTATCGACAAAAATAATCTGGACGTCTGGAGTGGTGAGAATCCCCCGGAGACGGTTGCGGGTCGTTTGCGCAACGGGTGACGTAATCGCAATTTTTTGCCCTACTAGTTGATTCATCAGGGTGGACTTGCCGACGTTGGGACGGCCGACAATTCCCACAAAGCCGGACTTGAACCCCAACGGTGCTCTTGGAATCAGTCCGGCATCCATTCCTAACTGTGCATCGAGTTCTGTCTCATTCATACAAATACAAAAGAACTTTCAATCCTGCTTAAGCTTTTTTGACCCCAGAAACCGGTAGAGTCAAAGTCAGATCTTAGTTCGCGGACTTGGGTTTCGTCATCTACCACAGCAATTATGGTGATCGGTCATCGGTAGCAGTCATCGGTAATTGATGTGGGCGGTTGAGCCAATTCCTGTTTATTCATGACCGAATTATCAACTCAGGACTTATGGAATGTTGACATTATGGGACAAAAGCGGATTGGGATTCTCACAAGTGGTGGAGATTGTGCTGGATTGAATGCTGCGATTCGGGCAGTGGTTCACAGTGCTGTGAATACTTACGGTTGGGAGGTTTTGGGTATCCGTCAGGCAACGCAAGGGTTAATGGCGCGCCCTCCTGAAGCGGTGCTTCTCACTCCTGACAAAATCAATCCTTACTTAACCACGGGCGGCACAATGTTGGGAACCACGAACAAAGGCAATCCCTTTGCGTTTCCAATGCCCGATGGGAGTGTGTGCGATCGCGCCGAGGAAATCATTGAAGGCTATCATCTGCTGGGACTGAATGCGTTAATCGGGATTGGCGGAGACGGCAGTTTGGCAATCCTCAGACGCCTGGCCCAACAAGGCGGACTAAACCTGGTTGGAATTCCCAAAACCATCGACAATGACGTGGGCGTAACCGAGTGCTCGATTGGGTTCGACACAGCGGTGAGCGTTGCCACAGAAGCCGTCGATCGCCTGCAATTTACAGCCGCCAGTCACAACCGTGTGATGATTTTGGAAGTCATGGGACGGGATGCTGGGCATATTGCCATGTGTGCTGGTATTGCAGGGGGAGCCGATATCATCTTGATCCCCGAGATTCCTTACACTATTGACGGCATCTGCCAGACGATTAAAAACCGTCAGCAACAGGGCAAAAATTACTGCTTACTGGTGGTCGCCGAGGCGGTTCGTACAGAACATGGCGATCGCGTCGTGATCAAAGACAATCCCGAACAATGCCGCTTGGGAGGTATTGGTCACTACCTGTCCGAGCAGATTTGTCAACGAATTAACGCCGAAGCCCGCGTCACCGTTCTGGGACATATTCAACGAGGCGGAATGCCATCCCACCTGGACCGCTTGATCGCAACCGCCTTTGGAGTTGCCGCCGTAGAACTCATTGCCAAGGAAAGGTATGACCAGGTCGTGATCTGGCAGAATCGGCATGTTGCAAGTGTGCCCATCGAAGATGCGATCGCCAACTATTCTGCCGTCAATCCCCACGGCACCCTGGCAACGACTGCTCAACGGATGGGAATTTTCTTGGGCAGCTAGCATCCATCAAATCACATCAGCCAATTCAGATGTAGCAACGATCTGCAAGGGAATATGCTATTGCAGAGACCCTAATTGACTGTGTTAGGATTGCCCCCAGCAATCTTTGTTCAGACGTAGAATTATTCTGCCTGGAACTACCCAGGCAGAGATTTGGGTGCAGATATTGACATCTCCAGCAAAACGACTTGTCGCCAAAAGTTGTTTTTGTCTTACCTGTACTGAACCGTCACCCGCAACCTATCAAGTT
>JAAUSG010000161.1 GCA_012034055.1 Leptolyngbyaceae cyanobacterium RU_5_1
TGGGACTGTACGGAACGATTAGGCAAGATACTCGGATTGGACATGGCGACGTCGCCATGTCCAATCGAGTATTTTAACTGGAACATAAGTTCTATGAGCTTGCTATCCTTGAGGATACTGTCAGAAATCAAGGTAAGGCGCACCCATGCAGCCACCCACGCTACGTCCCTATCAACTCAAGCTGATCAAAGACTTGTACACAACCTTGGGACAGGGATACAAACGAGTTGCCATTATTGCTGGAACGGGTGCGGGGAAAACGGTGATTGGCGGCAAGATTTGTGCCGATACGGCGGCACGCGGTCTGCGATTGATGTTCCTGGTTCATCTGGATGTCCTCGTGGGACAGACTCACAAAAAGATGCAGGCCTTTGGCTTGCGCTGCGGGTTCATTAAAGCAGGTTGGCGAGAAGACCCGGAGGCCCCAATTCAGATCGCCAGCATCCAAACGATGGAGAAGCGATCGTGGTGGCGCAAGTGGCCCGCCAATGTGGTGTTTTTCGACGAAGGGCACACGACGGTATTCAGTCAAATTGGACAGGAAATCATCTACGAAACCCATCCAAAAGCAGTTCATCTGGCGATGACGGCGACGCCTTACCGATTGGGACGGGAACAATTGGGTGACCACATGGAGATATTTGTCGCCTCTCCAGTTCCATCGGAGTTACAGCGCATGGGTTACCTGGCCACCATGACCTACTACGGTGTCCCCAAAGATACCCAGGTTAATTTGTCGGAGGTGCGCACGATTGCCGGAGATTTTGATGAACGGGAATTGAAAAATGCCTGCGATCGCCCCGAACTGATTCAACGCATTGTCGAAGAATGGCATCGGTTAGCACATGGAAAACGCACGATCGCCTTCTGTGTGGATATTGAACACGCTCGTCACGTCGCCGAAGCATTTGACGCCTCTGGGGTCACGGCGGCTATAGTGGATGGCGGTACACCGATTAAAGAGCGTCAACGACTCTACAGTGAACTTGGTGCAGGCAAACTGCTCGTTCTCACGTCGTGCAACGTAATCAGCATTGGCTTTGATGAACCGAGTGTGGAAGTGGGATTGCTGCTGCGTCCCACCCAGTCGCGGGCATTGCATTACCAGCAAATCGGACGCCTGATGCGGATTTCTCCAGCAACAGGCAAAACCTGCGGCATCATTTTGGATCAAGCCAACAATTTGCAACGGTTGGGATTTCCCGAAGATGTTAAAGAATACCGCTTGCCAAATAGCCGGGAACCAGGAGAGAGCCAACCGACGCCCACTAAACAATGTCCCAAGTGCAACCGCCTCATGTGGGGATTTGTGATGATCTGTCCCGGTTGTGGCTACCAATGGGAAACTGAATTGCAAGTTCTAACCGATGGCATGGTGGAAGTGTTTAGTGAGGAACTGCTGCACCAAATTGAACAACGCAAACGGTATGAGTTCTTCCGAGCACAGCGACAAAAAACCTTCAATGAGGGAGCCTCTCCCAACTGGACGAAGCAGGTGTTTTATCAACGGTTTAATTGTTCTCCAGACCCAGCCTGGTGTTTGGGTGCAATCTTTGGTGATGCCCCCAGCCTGGGCGATAAATATGCTTATCGAGATTACTTGTTCAAGATTGCGCAACGCTATGGAAAGTCAATTGTTTGGGTAATTGAAGAATTTCAACAGGAGTTTGGTTCCGATAGTTGGAAAGAGATTTTTTTGCAATCTAAATAAGAAGTTTTAGGAGATTTCTGGGAAATAAATTACCCAAGTAGAATGGGCAAAGTCTGCGTGCCCATCCCCGTAGCCTATCGGGAGAGCATAGCAAATGGGCACGGGCGATGCCCTTTGCCCATCCTACGGCTTCCAGCTTAGGGACTTGCAAGAAAATAAGATGCCTGTGAATCGAGTTTCGACTGCGCTCAACTCTCAACGGCTGCGGGTTGAGCGTAGTCGAAGCCCGGCTATTTGGGAACATGATTAACTTGCAGTTCCCTTAGTAACCAGTTTTCCAGGTGTGGGCGTGCCTTTAGGCTTTCTCTTTATCCGTTGGATCGTAGCCCTTCAGTTTATAGTCACGACTGAAGATCCCTTGAAACGCGGTTTGTTCAGCGACCGTTTTGCCTTCATTGAGCAGGTAGTTAAGGAATGTTTGGGCAATAATGGACAACTGCTTTCCAGACGGGTAAACGACATACCAGTAGCGCTGAATGGGGAACCCTTCCACATCTAGAATCGTGAGCTGGCTGTTCGTGCCTTCGAGTGCCAGGGTGTGCAGGGATAACACTGAGATGCCCAGTCCTCCCGCGATCGCCTGCTTAATCGCCTCATTGCTGCCCAGATCCAGTTTCACTTTCAGCGATAATCCCTGGTCATCAAACAGCTTTTGCACAGCTTTACGGGTTCCTGAACCGGGTTCCCGCATGATGAAGACCTCCTCCGCCAACTGCTTCAACGGAATGTTCGCTTCATCTGCAAAGGGATGTTGACGCCAGGCAAGCACCACCAGCGGATTTTCCAAAAACGGATGGATGACAACGTCCAGGTCGTCTGGAGGTTGGCTGAGGATGTAGAGGTCATGACGGTTATTCGCCAGGCTTTCGAGCACGTACTCATGGTTGGTGACGGTTAGCGACATATCAATGCCAGGATAGCGCTGGCAGAATGGCCCCAGTAGGCGCGGAATGACGTACTTAGCCGTAGTCACCACGACCAGCTTCAACGAGCCTTGCTTCAAGCCCTTCATGTCAGCGATCGCAATTTCAAACTGCGCCAACCGGTCAAAAATTTCGCGGCAGGTCGTGTAGAGTTCCTTGCCTGCTTCGGTTAGATAAAGCCGCTTGCCGACCTGCTCAAACAGTGGCAGTCCAACCGCTTTGGACAGTTGCTTGACCTGCATTGAGACCGTAGGTTGCGTCAAGAACAGTTCTTCTGCGGCGCGCGTGAAACTGTTGTGACGAGCAACTGCCTCAAACACTTTAAGCTGATGGAGCGTAGCCTGCCTCAAGAGTCAATCTCCTCACACTGAGAATATAGATACATATCTATCATTCTAATCGGGAACAGTGATTTATGTTTATGCACTTCACCGCTATTATCATAGCTAAGAGTCTATACTCCCTTCCAAGATGGCGTTGTACAAGTAGATTCTGACTACCACGACTGGAGCATTGCGATCTAACTGTGTTCCAGCATGTGATGGTTTCTGTTGATGTGCAACGCCTTTCCCACCTTTTACAAAGATGCATCGGTAAATATCACTGTTGGCTTAATCCTACTGTGCTCTCCCAGGCTCTGAGTAGCAGTCACAATTCGCCCAACTTCTTAAAGAAAGTTTTCTCGGTAAGTGTTGTAGGTTGCTTGAGAAACTAAGTTTATTTGAAATGATTGAAACATACTCCACGCAACACTTTTATGGGGAAAAGGCATATGAAATCATTCACGAACACGCGAGTTTATTTGCTTAAAGGTTCTGTTCTAGCCGTTTGTGCCGTCGGTGTTCTAGGTCTTGTGGGTTGCTCTGCCCCCTCTCAGACTGGAGAGTCTGTCCAGGCATCGGCTAATTCTGTTTCTATCAAAATTGATGGTTCTAGTACGGTGTATCCTATTTCAGATGCGATCGCCAAAGAGTACCTGAAAACAAATGGCAGCAAAGCCCAGATTGATGTCCAATTTTCCGGCACCAGAGCCGGGTTTAACAAATTCTGTACCGGTGAAACCGATATCAGCGATGCCTCACGCCCAATTCTGCTGCGCGAACTAGAAGTATGTGTCAAATCTGGTGTGGCGTTTATTGAAATTCCGATCGCCTTTGATGCGCTGACGATCGCGGTGAATCCCAAAAATGATTGGGCAACGGACATCACCATCGACGAATTGAAAACGATGTGGGAGCCACTGGCAGATGGCAAAATCAAGAACTGGAATCAGATTCGAGCGTCCTATCCGAATCGACCATTGAAGCTGTGGGGAGCTGGCAAAGACTCTGGCACCTATGAGTACTTCAATGAAGCCGTGATCGGCAATCCCGAAGCAAGCCGCAGCGACTACACCGGTAGTGAAGACGACAACGCGATCGCCCAGGGAATTGAACAAGACCCTGGCGCACTGGGGTATCTTCCCTACGCTTATTACGAAGCGAACCAGCAACGGTTGAAAGCACTGGCGATCGACAGTGGTAGGGGTTCCGTATTACCTGCCCGTCAAAGCGTGGAAAAAGCAGAATATCAGCCCTTTGCTCGTCCGCTGTTCATTTATGTCAACGCCAAAGCCGCTCAAGAGAAGCCAGCTCTCAAGGCATTTGTTGAGTACTACCTGACCCATGCTGGGCGAGTTTCCACAACCGTTGGCTATATTCCGTTGCCTGCCGAAGGCTATCGCCTTGCCACGATTCAATTCACACGCGGTGAAATTGGTACGGTGTTTGAGGGCATCTCCCAACCGAATGTCACGATCGCCGAACTGCTGCGTAGACAAGCCGTGTTCCAGTTGTCTGAGACCCGACCGGGTGAACAATGAGATGGGGAGATAAGAGTGAGGAGTGAGGAGTGAGGAGTGAGGAGTGAGGAGATGGGGAGACTTCCCTCTACCTTCCTCATCTTCCCCAGCTTGTCCTCCAATTTCCCCCTCTTCTTCACTTCCCTCCTCCACTCAACACTGTCCAGGTGATTCGGTTCACTTTGCCGTCATCGGTCAACTTATGCCGTTGCTGAAAGTCAATCACGGCTTGTTTCGTTTTAACCCCAAACATTCCGTCTCGTTGAACGGCATAGCCATTCACGCGCAGTAACCCTTGCAGTTCGTATACGTCTGCCCCGAAAGTCCCCGACGGAGGATACGAGTACCCGGTTTAACCTTAATTTTCAACGCTGCCCAGGTTTTGGGCCCGACGATCGCGTCTATCCGTATTCCTTGCTGCCGCTGGAAGATCAACACAGCGTCTTCGGTATAGCTATCAAACTCTCCAGTCACCCCAACCTTAAACCCATGTGCTCGCAATAGTTCCTGAAGTTCAATTACCACAGGGCCCACATCCCACGGACGGAGTGTTGGACTGGTGGTAACAGAGTTGACCGTAGCGTTGGTAGCTCGTTTGATTTCGTTGCTTGACATATCTGTCCTGAAGGAAAGGGCTGTGAGTTGTGGGGAAAATTAAAAATTAAAAATGCAAAATTAAAAATTGGAAATCCCTGTGGGGAGACATTTTTAATTTCTAACTTTTAATTAATTGCTCATCCTTCAAAACTCATAACGCAAAATTTCTCCAACTTCTATTCGCTACCTAACAACTACAGATGCTTATAGCAGTTTGCATTTCAATGAAGCACATCCTGATACCTGACACCTGACACCTTTCACAACGAGAATGGACTTCACCCAGTTGAAATCGCTACAAGACTGATGCCATCAATTCCTCTTCTTGAAACAAGGGTATTGCTGAGTACCTTAATAGCCTATGGGACTGCATTGGTTTAATGAAGAGTTGATTCTGATTGACTAGGCGATCGCATTTTGCTATGACTACACAATATATGTGCTTTTACGGAGAGGTGTGGTTGTGAGATTACAGTTGTGGCGGCAATGGGTTGGGGAAATATCGGCGATCGCGCTAGTCGGTTTAATCAGTGATCCGGCGATCGCGCAGACCGATCCAACAACCCCTCCAGTCAGTACCCAGGCGGCGGATCTGGCTCCATCAAACGCTAAACCGCTCATTCCAATCAGTACGCAAGCGGTAGATCTGGCTCAGGCCACTGAACCGGCCCCGACGACTAACCTGACGATTCCTGCTAGAGCAGGAGTTGGCTACAGCACCTCTGGCGGCGGATATGACGGCTTCGGCAGCTTTGAGGGGTTTATTCCACTGCAGCAAACACCCGGACAAGACGTGGTGTACCTGGTCGGGCGACTGCTGCTGGACAACGACGCCAACCTGGGGGGCAATCTGCTGCTCGGCTACCGCGTCTACAATCCGGGTGCAAACCGCCTCTATGGTGCGTATCTGGGCTACGACACCCGCGATACGGGTAACAATCTTTTTTCCCAATTGGGACTTGGGTTCGAGACGCTGGGAGACGGTTGGGATGCACGACTGAATGCCTACATCCCGGTTGGTGATCCGCGCCAGATAGAGAGTAAACGTATCTTCGATACAGGCACTCAGCTCAACAGCTTTCGTTTTGAAGACCACTTTCTACGGGCATCGGGACTCCGACAGCGACAGGTCATCCGAGGATGTTGAAGTCGCCGTGGCCGGCTTTGATCTGGAAGCGGGTGGCAGGGTGCTGCAGTTTGGCAATGGGGGAGACCTGCGTGGCTATGCGGGACTGTATTACCTGTCTGCTGGTGATAGCTCGGTCGGTGGGCGGGGCAGGCTGGAAGCCCGTCCATTTGATTTTCTCACTTTGGGATTGACCGTTCAGCACGATGGCATTTTTGGCACGAATGTGTTTGGGACGATCGCCCTCACGTTTCCGGGTAGCCGTCCCAAAGGCGCGAATCCCAAATCGGTGCAGGCGCGTCTGGGTGAGATGCCGTACCGGATTAACGCGATCGCGATCGACCACCAGCGCGAGGTTGAAGTCACCAGCAGCCCATTCACCGACACGATCCTCACCAACCCAGCAACCGGTCAGCCCTATTTCTTCCAGCACGTCACGCTGGGGGCGAACGGCGGCGATGGGACGTTCGAGACCCCCTTCGGATTGGTACAACCAGCTCTGAATGCAACGCGATTGGACGGCAACGACATTGTCTATGTTCAGGCTGGCACCAATCCGGGCATCCCGGCGTTCACCATTCCCGATCGCGTCCAGGTGCTGTCAACGGGACCCGTGCAACTTGTGCCTGCGATTATTGCTGGGCAACTCGTTCCCTCCTATCAACTGCCGCTCTCTGGCAGCGGGGTCTTCCCATCGGTCACAGGCACCGTCACGATGGGCAACGACACGGTGCTGTCGGGCTTCTCGATTACCAGCGCGACTGGAGCAGGCGTCACCTTCAGCAACGTCAGCCGCGTCCAGATTCGGGATAATTTCATCACGAATACAGCAGATAGTGGCATTCTCGGCAATGGTGTCGGCGACGCCACCTTACTGCGCAACCAGATTACGTCTGCCCGCAATCAGGGCGTTTTTCTGCGTAATGCTGGCACAGTGACGATCGCGGATAACACCATCACAAACACGATCGCAGGCACGACGACGGTTGCCAATCCGATTACGGGCGACATTACGATTGGGCCGATCACGATTCCCAATCCTGGCAGCATCATTCCCCTGCCCAACGGTCAGGGCATTGTCGTGTCGTCAGCCAGCGGCCCGACCAACATCCAGCGCAACACCGTTTCGGGGACTGGCACCCAGGGCATTGTGCTGCTGAACGCAACAGGCAACACAACGCTGACGGATAACACCGTTTCCAACACAATTGGCAATGATTTCACCGTCGCCGTCCCGATCCTGGGCAATATTGCTGTGCCAACTGGACAGGGGATTGTGATAGCTGGGTCTAGTGGTGGATTGGATGTCAGCCGCAATACGGTTACCAACGTGCGGGGGCAGGGGTTGACCGTTGCCGCTGCAACAGGCACCACTACAGTTGCCAACAACACCGTGCAAACTACCGTTGATCAGGGCATGGTGATTACGGGAACATCAGGCACGACGACGATCGCCAACAACCAGATCAGCGATGTGGCGACTCGTACTGTGGCGATCGCCAACCCCACAGGCATTGGTCCCGCTGTAATTACTGTCCCCACCGGGCAGGGACTGCTGCTGTTGAATGCCAACGGTACCGTCACCGTGACGGGCAACACGATTGAGCGGGTCGCGGGTGCCCTTTCGCCCACGCCGCCTGCTCCCGACAGCGGTCAGGGAATTGCCCTGGTGAATTTCTCTGGACAGCTCGATCTGACGATCGCCAACAACCAGGTGCGCAATAATTTCAATGACGGCATCTTGTCGGGGCTAGCCGGACGGGCGGGCGGCACCACAGGGCCGTCTACCTCCACGATCACGATTACGGGTAACACCCTGGAAAATAACGGGGGTGCGGCTCCCGTGCGTGGGGATGGCATCGCGATCGGCTTGGAACAGGATGCCATCGTCAACAATCTGCTGATTGAGAATAACATCATCCGGGGCAATGGCGACGAAGGCATCGACATCCGCCTCGGTCAACTTGCGGTTCCGATCCTGAATCCAGTCACCGCTCGACTCACTGGAACCATCCGCAGCAATACCATTACCGACAACGGACAAAACGGCATTCAGGTTGGAGTGCGTGGCGGGAGTCAGGCAAATCTGGCGATCGCCAGCAACACAATTACGGGCAACGGACTGCGCGGCATTGATCTAAGCACTGCGAGTCTACTGGGATTGGGCACCCCACAGTTCTCATGCCAATGTGCGGCAAAATGCGATCGCTACCACCGTTGGAAATCTGAGTTTCCTGGCACAAACCACAGCCAGTCCAGGCGTTTCCCAAACACTCTGCGTCGATTTTGCTGGAAACACCCTCAGCACTGGCATCACATTTACCAATGCAGGGAATGTTCCGGTCAATACCTTCAACTTAGTGGGAACGCCCTTTGACGTATTTTTCAACCGGGGCAATGTCTTCACTGGCATTGGGTTTGGGTCGTTTAACGGAGTTTTTGGCAATGTGGCCGCGTGTCCGTAATCGGTTAAGGAGCTGATGAGAATACTGGGAAAGGGGCATTTACAATAGAATTGCCAACTACTGTCTCACCCTTCTGCCATGCCGATTAGCCGCGCAGCCCTTCAGCAAGACCTCGCTCAACTCACCCACAAACAACTTCAGCAAGTGGCTGACTTTATCGCCTTTCTAAAATTCCGCGATCAACGTTGCCGTCGTATCGTTCTCGATCCCAGTCAACTTGCAGCCCTTGCCACCGAGTTCATTGAGGAAGACCGCGCCCTTGCCGAACTGGGGATGAGTGATTATACAGCAATGCTCAATTTGCTTGCTGATTGAGCAAGCAGATGGTGGATTGGCTCAAGATTCTGTTGCTTTATGTTTTCAAATGCGAGTGCTTGATAAAACCCGTTTAATTCGCAAACTGGGTCAATTGAAGCCTGAAACGATCACCCAGTTGGAAGAGGTGGTTCTGCTAACACTCGGATATGAGTCATATTGAGAGATTAGGAGCGGTGCGTTACGCTATCGCTAACGGCACCCTACGCTCAACAAGGAAGTTGCACGAATGGCTGAAATGGCTACGACGAATCAACCAATGACTGACGTGCAGCCCGCGATCGCGCCAGTGATCGCGGAACAGGTCACCTACGACATCGAACAAACGGTTCGGGAACGCTACGAAGCTGGAGCACGCCAACCAGAAGCCGCTTTATGTTGTCCCACGGATGGCTACGACGATCGCTATCTGGCAAACCTGCCCCCGGAAATCGTCGAGAAAGACTATGGCTGTGGCGACCCAACCCGCTACGTTGCGCCCGGTGAAACGGTGGTCGATTTAGGTTCAGGAGCTGGAAAGAATTGCTACATCCTGGCGCAGCGGGTGGGTGCAGACGGGCACGTGATTGGCGTAGACTTCAACGACGAGATGTTAGCCCTGTCCCGCAAGTACCTGGATCAGCTGGGCGAGACCCTGGGCTATCGAAATCTCTCGTTTGTCAAAGGTAAGATTCAGGATTTGGCGCTGGATTTGAACCGCGTCGAGGGTTGGCTGCAGCAGCACCCGATCACCACCCTGGCGGGAGTCGCGGCATTTGAAGCTGAGTGCGATCGCCTCCGCACTGAACAGCCACTCATCCCCAGCAACAGCGTTGACGTGGTGATTTCCAACTGCGTCCTCAACCTGGTGCGTCCCCAGGACAAACAGCAACTCTTCCAGGAACTCTTCCGAGTGCTCAAACGCGGCGGGCGTGCCGTCATCTCCGATATTGTTTGTGACGAAGACCCCACTCCGGCCATCCTCAACGACCCCACGCTCTGGAGCGGCTGTATTGCTGGAGCCTTTCGCGAAGATGCGTTCCTGCAGATGTTTGAGCAGGCTGGATTCTACGGCGTCGAAATCCTGGTGCGGCAATCAGACCCCTGGCAGGCGATCGACGGCATCGAGTTTCGCTCTGTGACCGTGCGGGCTTTCAAGGGCAAAGATGGTCCCTGCTGGGAACGCAATCAAGCCGTGATCTACAAAGGGCCCTGGAAAGCCGTGCAGGATGATGATGGGCATACCCTGTATCGGGGACAGCGCCTGGCCGTTTGCGACAAGACGTTCACAATCTACACTGACCCAAATGGTCCCTACGGTCAGGACATAATTCCGATTCAGCCCTATGGCGAAATTCCCCTGGAATCTGCGCCCGTGTTTGACTGTTCCAGAGCTACCACGCGCCACCCCCGTGAAACGAAAGGCTCCCAGTACCGGCTCACCCGCGTAGACAACGGCAGTTCCTGTTGTAGTCCCCAAAGCAGTTGTGGCTAGTACACCAGGGCAGAAATAACTAGTAGAACGCGGCGCAAGTTTGGTTACCGTAGTGTGGGTAATTTGAATAAGGTTTAATAGCGAGTTCTGGCAAAAATAGTATACACGAACCAAAGGCAGATACAAGCAAAAAGCGCCCTCGAAAGAGGACGCTTTTCTAAGCTAAATTAGCCTCAGCGATTAGCCGTTGATTGCAGGAGCCTGCAGGGCAACGGGGGTAGCTTCGCCAGCAGCCAGGTCGAGAGGGAAATTGTGAGCGTTGCGCTCGTGCATTACCTCGAAACCAATGTTGGCACGGTTCAGAACATCAGCCCAAGTGTTGATAACTTGACCTTGAGAGTCAAGCAAAGACTGGTTGAAGTTGAAACCGTTCAGGTTGAACGCCATTGTGCTGACGCCCAGAGCGGTGAACCAGATACCGACAACTGGCCATGCACCCAAGAAGAAGTGCAAAGCGCGGCTGTTGTTGAAGCTGGCATATTGGAAGATCAAGCGACCAAAGTAGCCGTGTGCAGCAACGATGTTGTAGGTTTCTTCTTCTTGTCCGAACTTGTAGCCGTAGTTCTGAGATTCATTCTCGGTGGTCTCACGAACCAGAGAGGAGGTCACCAAAGAACCATGCATAGCGCTAAACAAGCTGCCGCCAAACACACCCGCAACACCCAGCATATGGAAGGGATGCATTAGGATATTGTGTTCAGCTTGGAATACGAACATGAAGTTGAAGGTACCGCTGATTCCCAGAGGCATACCATCGGAGAAGGAGCCTTGTCCGAGGGGGTAAATCATGAACACAGCGAAGGCTGCAGACAGAGGAGCACTGTAAGCAACACAGATCCAGGGACGCATCCCCAAACGGTAGCTCAGTTCCCACTGACGACCCATCCAGCAGCAGATCCCAATCAAGAAGTGGAAAACTACCAACTGGTAAGGACCACCGTTGTACAGCCACTCGTCGAGTGAAGCGGCTTCCCAGATGGGATAGAAGTGCAGACCGATCGCGTTGCTAGACGGAACGATCGCGCCGGACATGATGTTGTTGCCATAGATCAGCGATCCAGCAACAGGCTCACGGATACCATCGATGTCCACGGGGGGAGCAGCAATGAAGCCGATGATGAAGCAGATTAGAGCGCTGAGCAGCGTGGGAACCATCAGAACACCAAACCAACCGATGTAAACCCGGTTGTTGGTGTCGGTGATCCAACCACAAAAGCGATCCCATACATTTCCGCTTTCGCGTCTTTGAAGGGTTGTAGTCATAGTTGTGAATGATTGCTTGATAACGACAATTTGACCCTAAAGGTCGGTATGAATGAGGGAAATAAGCGTTTATTTACCCGAACTCATACTATGAAATCTAAGTTTATTTTTCTAGTGGCTTTTTGTTAACTTTTGCGACGAACGTTGAAACACTACTTGATAAAGAAGTGTGTAGTAAAATCCCCGTTTGATCAGCATTTGAGCGTGGCAAGTGTCTCAAATGCCAGTATTCAGGGGTCAAATTGTAAACATACATTTACAAATTTGATGGCGGCACTCCAACTTTACTTTGGAGCTTGGGGAAGATCATAGTTCCCTGAAATCCACTCTCACTCAGAGATCAGAGGCTTAATCGCTACTGGAGAGGCAACCCTGCTCAACGGATACAAAAATACACGAATTTACATTTCTTTACTTAACATTTCGCATTGTTCAGCACTCAGCACTCAGCACTCAGCACTCAGCAGTTTCTCCACCTACCAAACTTATGTAGTTGAGTACTGAGTAAGTGGCTCTATTTAAATTGAAGATACTGTAGGTTGGGTTGACGCAGGAAACCCAACGCCCACATGGGTTACGCTACCGCTAACCCATCCTACAAATAATTAGGATGTTTGCACTCCTTTTATCACCACCATGGCATCAATGACCCATCTATCCGTGCAATGGCTGCTAGCGGCAAGTCAACCCTCAGGAAATCAGGGGCACGACGAAATTGCTGAATTAATCACCATTTGATTATTCTGCTGCTGGTGGCGACGGGAGTGGCGCTGGTGACTCGACGGTTGCGAATCCCCTATGTCACGGGTTTGGTGCTGGCCGGGTTGGCGATTACAGAGCTACTACCGCAGAAGATTGGCTTGAATCCGGCCCTGATTCTCAACTTGTTTCTGCCCATTCTGCTGTTTGAAGCGGCGATTAACACGGATATCAGTCGTCTGCGCAGTACGGTGAAACCGATCACGCTCTTAGCGGGACCAGGAATTGTCCTGGCAGCCGGAATTATTGCCGTTCTGATTAAGCTCAGCTGCCTGACTGACACATTTTCTCGACTCTGGTGTTAAGGCGTACTCAATCGTTGTTCCAAAGGGATCGCACAATCGACTGTAGTGCATCTGAAATAGAGCGATCGCCGTCTAGCAGCTTGCCCTTTAGAAG
>JAAUSG010000162.1 GCA_012034055.1 Leptolyngbyaceae cyanobacterium RU_5_1
CTAGGGGGGGAGGGGCTAGGGATTGGTTAATTCCCTAATCCCTAATCCCTAATCCCTAATCCCTAGTTAACTTTGAACATCTCAACAGAGTCCTGGAGCTGTTTGGCAACTGAGACGGTATCACGCAGGGAGTTAGACACCTGACGAGACGAGTCGGAGGTGCGTCCCGCAATCTGAGCAACCTCTTCCATCAAGCCTGAGATCGCTTGCGAGGTTTGCACCTGGGAAGTTGTTGCTTGCGAGACCGATAGCACCAACGCATCAATCTGGTGAGACACCCGCAGAATTTGCTCCAGGCTCTGTTTGGCATTTTTCACCAGGTGGGTTCCTTCTACGACCTGTGCGGTTCCGTGCTCCATCGCTTCCACCACTTCGCTCGTTTCCCGCTGAATCGCATCCACAATTTGCTCAATCTCTTGGGTCGCTGCTGCCGAACGAGCTGCCAGTTCACCCACTTCTTCCGCAACCACCGCAAAGCCTTGCCCTTCTTCTCCAGCTCTCGCCGCCTCAATTCCGGCATTGATTGCCAACAGGTTGGTTTGCAGCGCAATTTGGTTAATCAACGACACCACCTTAGAGATTTGTTGGGATGATTCACCCAGCCGCTTTACTTTCTTAGCCGTTTCGCCAATCGTTTCCCGCAGTCCAAGGATGTTCTGCACGGTCAAATCCATTGCAGCCCCGCCTGTTTCTGCGGTCGCTGAAGCCGTGTGAGCCACTTCTGCCGCTTGACGGGCACTGTCTGCAGCAGTCTGAATCAGCTGTTTCATTTGCTCCACCGATTTCAGCGTTTGCATGGTTTCTTCGGCTTGCTTCAGTGCTTCATCGGCGAGATCCTGCATTGCGCCTTCATTTTGACCCAATGCCGCGCCCACTTTACCAGCCGAGTGCTTCACCTGGCTAACAATTTGCCGCAGACTTTCCACGATCGAGTTGAAGAAGTCAGCAACAGTACCAATTTCACCCGCCGTGACATCGGCTCGGACAGTCAAATCTCCACTTGCTGCACCTTCTACGTCTTCCAGCAGTTCAACAAGCTGTTGCTGCAGGGCTTCTTTCTGTCGCCGCTGCTCTTCGGAAACAGCTTCTGCTTGCAGTCGAGCCAGTTCCCGTTGTTCAAACAAGTCTGCCTGTTCCAACGCAAATCCAAGCTGAGTTGCCACTTGGCGCAGGAAGTTAATTTCAACCTCTTGCCATTCACGCGGACCGGAACACTGGTGAGCCACCAACAAGCCCAGCAAGTTGCCCGACAGCAGAATTGGAGTCACCACATTTGCCTTGACTGCAAACGGCTCTAGCTGGCTCAGATAGCAGGGATCCAATTTGACGGCGTAAATATCAGAGAGTGCTTGAACGCGACCTTGCCGGTACTTATCCACATATTGTTTGGCAAAGCAAGGATCGGCAATCCCAGCACCCAGCGCAACTGGATACCCGCGTCCGACCGATTCAGCAACAATAGTCCCTTGCCATTGTTCGTCAAACAGGTAGACAACAACGCGATCGGCCGCGATCGCTTCACGAGTATCTTTGGTAACAACGCTGAAGGTTTGCTGACGGTTCAACGCCTCTCGCATGCGGGAGGTAATGTCATTGAGCAGTTTGCTCAGTCTGGCATCGTCTTCCTTCTGTCTCAGTAGGGTTGCCTGTTCCAGCGCGAACCCAAGCTGAATGGCAACCTGGCGCAGGAAGTTGACTTCAACCTCCTGCCACTCACGCGGACCGGAACATTGGTGCGACACCAGTAAGCCCAGTAAATTGCCCGCCATTAAAATTGGAGTTACCACATTTGCCTTGACTGCAAACGGCTCTAGCTGGCTCAGATAGCAGGGATCCAAATCAACGGCGTAGATGTCAGAGAGCGCCTGAACGCGACCGCGTCGATACTTGTCCACATACTCTCTAGCAAAGCAAGGATCGGCAATTCCCGCCCCCAGCGCCGCCGGGAAGCCACGCCCGACCGATTCGGCAACCACGGTTCCCTGCCACTGGTCGTCAAACAGATAGACGACCACGCGATCGCTGCCGATCGCTTCACGAGTGTCTTTGGTAACAACATTGAAAATTTGCTTCCGATCCAATGCATCTCGCATCCGGGAGGTAATGTCGTTTAGCTCTTTGCTCAGTCTGGCATCCTCTGCCTGCCGTTCTAGCAAACCGGACTGATCCAGAGCGAAGCCCATTTGGGCGGCTAACTGACCGATGAAATCAAGTTCTGAACGGGCCCACTCGCGAGCGCGAGAACACTGGTGAGCACAGAGCAAACCAATCAGTTTTTTCTCGCTTTTGATTGGGGCAACCATGTTGGCTTTGACCTGGAGCTTTTTCAGAATTTCGCAGTGGCAGTGGTCCAGGTTAGCGGTTTCAAGATTATGCACGAATGAGACTTCACCTTTGTTGAAGCGGGCCAGTGCCTCTGGTGCCAGTGGATCTTGAATCGTCTGCCCGATCGCCGCAATCCAGCCCGGAATGACTGACTCTGCCGCAATGATGCCGCTCTTGTAGTCTGGATTAAATTGGTACACCAACACCCGCTCAACGCCCAGGAATTCGCGGATTTGACCCAAACTCGCCTGTAAAATGTCTCCGGCTTTAGCCGAACGGCGGATTATCGTCACCAGATCCTTCATCGCCTGGGCTTCTCGGCTGCGCTGCATCTGCTGTCTGGCTTCCCGATCCAGGGCCATTTCAGTGGCAACAATGTTATCCGCCATGTAGTTGAAGGTACTGGACAGTTGTCCAATCTCATCCGTAGAAAAGATCTCAGCCCGTGCTGAGCGATCGCCCACTGCAAACTTTTGAGTCGCTTGCATCAGGTCATGCATCGGTCTGGCAAGGCTGCGCCGGAACAGAATAAACCAGAGCAGCACCACCGCTAACCCCGCTGCTAGCACCAGCGCCTGCTGCTTCAAACTATTCTCAAGCAGGATATTCAGATCGTCCTCTGGTGTCCCTCTAACCAGGACAGCACTGGGGTTTTGGCTAAACCCAGACATAGAACCAGTGGGCATTTCCACCACTTTATTGGGAATCGCTTCCGCCGCGATCGTGTAAGTCACTCCGTTGATCTGCATGCGATCCGTCACTGGCGATCCTTTCGACGCCACGGCCTTGTCCAGTAGCGATAGATTTTGCAATGGAACATTGGACTGAGCCTGCTCCAGATTAGCGGCGGTTCCCTTGTCAAGAGACGTTGCTAACGTGAACTGACCATTAGGTTGGCGCTGATAAATCGCACTGTATCCTCCACCAAAGGCTTTCAGTGTTCCCTCAACAATCGGTAATTTACCGTTGACGACATCTCCAAACACCAGTGCTCCTATCACTTCCTGAGTGTCTGGGTTTCTGACTGGCGACACCACGTAGCGAATCAAGGAGTCTTGCTTGCTAAAACCGGCGGGTAGGGGCGGAGCCTCTTTAGCCAGTTCACTCCAGGGAACGATCGCACTGGACTTGACCTGCTGGCCATTTTTGAGCACCTCACTCACCAGACCATCAGGGTCAAAGTTTTGTCCACGACGGTTGGCATTCGCATTGATAATAATCTGCTTGTCTTTGCCAACCAGCGTCGCATACTCCATCTTGCGTGCTTTCACTTCATTTTCCAGAATTTGCCTCAACTGCACGACCTGGCCCGTCTGTAGCGATCGGCCACGGGTATGAAGCTTTGCCGCCGTGATCATCGCAGGGTTGTCAGATTGCCCCCGCGAACCAAACCCCATCTGGTTAACTTTGATGTTGTAGGCGATTTCAGTCACCGCCACTTCTGACTTGGCCTGATCCAGCAGTTGGGTCCTCAAGCTGTTCATTAACACAACCGTTGCCCCAATCCCAAGCCCAAGGATTGGCACCAGTTCACACACAATCAATGCGATGATTTGTTTGCGCTGAATCGACAGGTTAAGAAACTGTTGTACCAATACTGAACGCTGCTTCTCAGGTTTGGGAGCGATCGCAATCTTGAATCTAGAAACTGTGTCATCTCTCGATTCCGATATTTGATCGGTCAATTCTGGCATCTGATCAGCCCGACCGTGTTGAGCCTCATCAGACTGATAACGGGGCCATCTTGTTGCATTGGATTGGTCAACCATAAAGCACGTCTATCCGGGTAAGGGTTTATTAGGTAGGGATTGGAGTAGGGTTACAGTGCGATGATGTTCAGGTCAGTGTGGGCGGACAGCTAAACCACGTCCAGCTCGGAATCTGTAGCTTTCCCTTCAGAAAAACTCCAGGTCTGGACGTGGACAAAGTTTAATTTGGCGAGTGGTGGTGCAAAACGGCTGACTGTACAATGCTCTCTGCACTGATCACTAGAAAAACCTGCTGGTTTTGCACCACATAACCGCGCAAATAGGTAGCCATGTCTGAGGTCAGGTGGCTTGGAGGGGGTTGAATTTCGTTCGACGACAGCCAGGACATGCCGTCCACCTGGTGTACAGTCACTGCTAGAGAAACTTGCCCCACACGGATGATGATGATGTTGTACTGCTGACGATTGGTACTAGGGCCAGGAATTCCGAGCAGTTGCGCCAGATCAACAACCCAAAACACATGGCTGCGTCGATTCATTAACCCCAGAACGCACGCAGGCATGTTAGGCATTGAGGTTAAGCGGTGGGCAGGTAGCACAAGCACCTCTTGCACCTGTTGCATCGCTAAAACAGCATAAACGTCTCCAGTAAGCTGAAACCGAAGATGAGCATCACCGACCACTCGTTGAGAACGCTTAGAGCGGAGCGTTAGAGCTGAGACATTCATAAAACCTCTTTGCATAAATGCTGGTTTAAGGATTTGAAAAGTTAGTTTTTGTAAGACATCTACAGAGCTAACCTACAACCGATTGAACAGCCCGTAGAAGTTGTTCACGAGTAAATGGCTTAGTCAGATAGACATCTGCGCCTTGCTTCATGCCCCAGAGGCGATCGATTTCTTGAGACTTGGACGTGCAGATGATGATCGGTACATTCTCAGTCGCTGGGTGTTTCTTCAAATTGCGACATAGCTCAAATCCGCTCATTCCAGGCATAACAACGTCGGTGATCACAACATCTGGCTTTTGTTCGATCGCTTGACTCAACGCTGTCTTAGCACTAATTGAACCAATGACACTGTAGCCACTTTCCTTGAGATAATGACTAATCAATTCCATTTCCGAAAGCGTATCATCGACAATCAAAACGGTGCGCGTAAGCATAGCAGTCATGGTAGGTTGTCCTTAAGGGGGGATTGGGGATTGGAGATTGGAGATTGAAGATTGGGGATTGGAGATTGGAGATTGAAGATTTGGAGAGAGTCTGGTAACGGTGGGATACAGGTGCCTGGGAAATCACCCAATCTGCAATCCAAAATCCAATGACCAATTCTCATGTCAGATACTTAAACACCATCTTCATTAATTCCGATCGCGTAAAGGGTTTTGTTAGATAGCCTGAAGCGCCGACCAACTTAGCTTTTGCGCGATCGATGAAGCCTGTATGTCCCGTCACCATCACAATTGGGGTGTTTTTGAAACTTGAATGTCTGCGCAACATTGAACACAATTCATACCCATCCAGGTTGGGCATCCCGACATCCAGCAAAATCAGATCGGGCTTACAGCGAACAATTTGAATTAATGCTTTAAGGGGATCACTAATCATCACAATTGAAAAACTTCCGTCATCCAGGAATGAGTTGATTGCCTGGAGAACCGTTGGGCTGTCATCAATACAGGCGATCGTGTAATGCCCTTTTTGAGGTTGGGGAATGGAGATCAGAGGTTCTCCAGTTGAGGCTTGAGCTGACTTCGTAGCGACAGGGTCCTCATGTGGCTCCAATTCTTTAGGCTCTTGGGGCAACAATGCTGAAGGTTTACTTTGAGCCTGTTGTCGTAACTGAGTTTGGCAATATTCCACAATCGGACGCAAATCAAGCTGGCAGATGCCAGGAAAACTATCGATGACTTCTTTCTCGATTAATCCATAGCTGCCTTCAGTGACTTTCAGCAGCGACTCAATCACTTCTTTGGCAAGTTCTTCAACCAGTTGAGTTGCCTGCCCCGAACTTAAATACTGTTGGTCAACCAACCACTGAATAGCGAGCCAGTCTGTTGTGACCAACGCTTGACTCTCATATTCAGGCTCAAACAGTAAGCGTGCCTGCGCACAAACGGCACTGACCAGAGCTGGTGTCCGTTGACCAAGCTGATTGAGATAGCGATCGAGGCGCTCAAATGGGTTGATAGAGTTAGATGCAAACGCTAGCTTTCCTTGTTCCAGGTAAATTGACCACACGAGTGAGCCACTCGTTATCCGCAAGCATCCACTTGCATTCCGACTTGTGATTTGTGCAAAGATGCTAATCGGATGTAGCCTTCGGGAGGCTTGGGAGGATCCGTAGCCAACTGATGACATAATATTCATCGGAATCTCTCTAGCTCACTACAGTGGTTAACAACAAAAAGGTTAGAGTTTGCCGTAAAAGCTAAACATTTGAGCTGCGATCGGTCTAGTTATTGGCTATTAACCTGGCAATCCAAAGATCTGGCATTAATGTGGAGGGTACTGTATAGGCTTCACCATCTCAGAAAAGCGATAGCATAACGCACCTAAGCGACTGTCAATGGTGCGTTACGGCGATGCCTAACACACCCTACGCAATCACGTTGTAACGTCCAAATCTGTATGAGCAAAAGTGGCCGGGTTAATAACAGTCCTGGTCTGTGGATTTTCTTTGAAAGGCATGGGGTAAACCTCATTCTCTGAAGACAGATCAGTCTTGACAGCTAGCAAATTATTACGCAAAGGTTTAGTACTCTGTCAGGATAGATTTGAAGAATTCCTCAAGTCTAAATAGCCGAATTTTGCAGACGTTTTCAGAACTTTCCCATCCCTCAAAACGCTCCTGAGAAAATGCTAGTAGAACGCGGGGTAAGTAAGTTTGGTTTCCGTAGTGCGGACATCTTGCCCACGCAGGCGAAATGCCTACATTACGAAGAATATCTAGACTTATGCCCTGGACTATTAGATTCTTGTCAGAAAGGAGAAAACTCTATGGTAAAAGCTACCCCTAAAGCAATTAGATTAAGGAGTATAAAAACTCTCTGAGAGTCGCTCCAGAACATCTCTGAGAGCTACCGTCGTTGGATGTAGCTTAAAGTTAATGTCAACCAAGCTACCAAATCTTAGCTATAGGTAAATAATCGCCCTGATTCACTCTAATTGGTGATTGACCTGTTGAGTCGAGAGATCGAAAATTGATGATGCACACATTAAAAATTCGATTACATTGTTACTTGTATCAACAAGATCGCATCAACACAATTTGCAAACTACTTACTAGCTATTGATCATAGCAGTTACTTTGCTGATTTTAATAAGGATTTTGTTAAAGATTCTATAAACAAGATAAGTTTGGAAGAACTTGTCTATGAATAGGTAGCAGTGAATTGAGGGCTGCTTAGCCTCGCTGACCGGGTTATAAAAAACCCCATAAACAGTGAGTGTGTGCAGCTTAATCAACTGTCAACTAATCAGCATCGCACAATTTATTGTATGGATTATCATATGTCAATCACAGATAAATTGGATTGTTGAATCACGGGGGTTTCAGGCATTTATCATCTCTTTAAGACCAGTGCGATAGCAAGATACTGATCGTATTTACGGTTAACAGGAATTCAATCCGGATACATCTGTGACATAAGTATTTCCTTATTATTATTTTGAATCCTTTATAAAGTCTTCCGGATTTTGGAATCCGCGATTGGATTAGTGAATTGGGCTAAACGCATGCCGTTTCTCCAGTCCCTGTGCGTTTAGGGTACGGGATTTTGAGTCTTAGTTATTTAAAGCTGGAGTTGGATGGGAATGGCAAGTAATTGGGCGATCGCCGTTGGGATCAGTCAGTACGCACTCATGGAATCTCTGCCATATGCCAAGCAGGATGCAGCCGCCGTTCGAGACTTTTTGACTAAAGATGCGAAGTTTGATCAGGTTTACTATTTCGCGGATGACTCCTCAGAGGTTGTTTTTGAAGGCGTTACCATTTCGACCCAGCCTGATTTTGCGAACTTAAAGCATTTTTTGCAAGTCCGGTTTGCAATCCCATTTTTAAAACCAGAAGACACACTTTGGTTCTTCTTTAGTGGGCATGGATTGCACTACGGAAACCGCGACTATTTGATACCGTATGATGCCGATCCGGAGAATGCAGAGTCTACCGCGATCGCCATTGATGATGTTGCAGAATGCCTGAAGCGCAGTGGCACTAACAACATTGTCCTAGTTCTAGATGCCTGCCATACCGAAGAGCAGAAATTCGGGCAGGGGTTTGGTACTGATCCAGGAGGCGTTATCACGCTATTCGCATCGGATTTCAATCAGACCTCCCAAGCAATTGAATCGCTGAAACATGGCTCTTTTACTTATGTTTTTCTAGAGGGATTGCGGCTTTTGGGTGAATTTAGGAATGCCACATTAGAACATCTCCATCTCTATGTGCGCGATCGCCTTCCCAAGCTCAATCGTCAGTTTAGTAAGCTATCTCAGCTTCCCCGCGCCCATGCCGACTCATCATTAGCGTCTAGCAGTATTTCACTGCCTCAAGTCGCTAGCTCAAAAGGTTTCTTCAAGCGGTTTTTCCTGCAGCAGAAAGTTGGAGCCGCGATGAAGGGAGCAACCCCGCTATTTTCTGACAATGATCAAACCGGTACAACCAGTCTGGCCATCACGTTGATCAGTTCAGCAGTCGTAGGGATCGGGGTTATCCTCTACTACGCATTCTATGAAAACCCAGTTAGAAGACCGTTCTCACCCAGCGCCAGCACATCTGCTGGCAAACAGGCGAACCAACTCTCAGCCAAACCGGATGGTTCTAAACCAGATACAACGCTTAGTAATCAGCGAAATCAATTGATTTCACCCGAATTAAGCTTTGAACAGGAACCCCTGCAGAGAGTTCCAAAACCGGGAAAATACGCTTCAGAAGATCCTCAGTTCAGTACATCTCGTCGAGAAATTGGTAAGAGTGGTGCTCGAATTTGCATCAAGATTGTAAATGGTTCGACGATTTCAACCCCTGATGTGCGATCGCAAGTAGTTGTGAGCAGCGTCTCTCCCCGTCAAGATGGTTTTTATGTTGATGCAACTCAGGAAAAGCTCAGAATGGATGGGGTGTACACTAAATTTGCTGATAGTAAAAGCGTCTGGGAGCGGTTAGAAACTGATGTCGATGAATCCGGTCAGATGGCAGAATGTTTGGCATCTACGGGCAGATTCATCGTGCGTCAGGGGAAAGGGGAATAGTGGGATAGGTTATTGAGCTGCGCAACGGATGAAGATTCTCTTGGATCAGCAAGCTTCTATTGGTTCGCGGAATGTCTAACCGTTGATACTTAATTGCCTGGTAGTTTTGTAAAAACGTTTTCCATTCCTGGTCATGAATAAATCGGATGTCTCGACTCAGCTCTTGTGACTACGTGAGTGATTAAGTAGTGATACCTGGGGAAAATAATAATTGAAGCTGGAACAACGGATAGTTCAACAAAGCATGCAATAATCAGCAAGCGAACAAATGTTTTATCATCAGTTTGGTTGGTGCCAGGGCGATATTTTCTAAGAATTTGAATGCCAACTAGCAGGCAAAGAGCAATTTCGCTACTTCGGATCATCCAGTTTAGGGTTGGGTTGAGATCGTGCAAGGATGGACTGAAATCCTTCAACCCTCCACTAAGGATAGACACAGAGTTTTCAAAATACCCCTTGATGTTTCAACCACATATTGAAAGAACGCGATCGGGTTTGCTCTCAAGGCATCAACGATATTATCAACAGGCAACGATAAAATGGCTTCTTACTTTGATACTGAGTTTAAAAATATTGCTCGAATGGCAAGGATAATAATGAAGATCGATGCTACGACAAATGATAGAAAGTATTCAGGTCGAACAAACGACATTGAAAGCAGCGTAATTCCCAAAGCGAAACAAAAACTTATCTCGGACTTCAAGTATTTTTGAATTGTGATCAGCACCAGCAGGAGTGCTAGAGCAAAGTGAGTGGGTCTGGCCAAATGACCGGAACCCCGGAGATGAGGTAGATAAAACAAACTGTAGCAGCGATGATTTTGTTGCAGTTCAGCGATCGCAATGCCACATACAGCAATCCTGTGGTTAAAGCGACTAACAGCTTGTGATTGAAATAATACAGATTAATCGTGTCGTGACTGGGTTCTATCAAGGATAAAACCCAATATCAGACAGCATAAAACGGGGCCCATTCAGCAACCGGAAACCCTGACTGAATTAAGTTCACCCCGTTGTACAGATAATAACTTTCATCCGACAAAATAATGTCTACGATAGTCTCAATTTCACTGGTTAGCTTAATTGAGCTAAAGAATAGACAAACAATCAGAACGAGATCTGAGGCATTCGTTGTCAAAAATATCTGCAGAGGCTGCAATGACATTCGCCCGAGCACGCGAGTCAACATTTTCTTGACTAACTAAATTGCTAAGTCTCAAGTTTATTGTCTCTCACGGCTTAATCTCCAGTGTTCTCACCAAAAATGCCCATTTATCGGCCGCTTCCTCGATCATCTTCGTGGTAGGTTTGCCAGCTCCGTGCCCTGCCTTCGTTTCAATCCGAATTAGAACGGGAGCAGACCCTTTGTGAGCGGTTTGTAGAGCGGCTGCAAACTTGAAGCTATGGGCGGGAACAACGCGATCGTCGTGGTCGGCCGTGGTAATCAGGGTGGCAGGGTAGGTGACGTTGGATTTGAGGTTGTGCAACGGAGAATACGCATAGAGTGCCTTAAACTCCTCTGGATTGTCTGGTGAGCCATATTCTGAGGTCCAGGCCCACCCAATCGTGAACTTATGGAAGCGCAGCATATCCATCACACCGACAGCGGGTAAGGCGGCCCCAAATAAGTCGGGGCGTTGAGTCATACAGGCACCAACCAGCAAGCCCCCATTGCTGCCGCCAGAAATTGCCAGCTTTGCCGGTGAGGTGTAGTGATTGGCAATCAACCATTCAGCCGCCGTAATAAAGTCATCAAACACGTTTTGCTTTTTCGACTTCATGCCAGCCTGGTGCCACTCTTCGCCATATTCACCCCCACCACGCACGTTGGGCATTGCATACACCCCACCCATCTCCATCCAAACCAACAGGCTGACCGAAAAGCTGGGCGTTAACGGTGCTGAAAAACCACCATAGCCATAAAGATAGGTGGGGTTGGTGCCATCCAGCTTCAGGCTTTTTTTATGCACAATGAACATTGGCACTTGAGTGCCATCTTTGCTGCGGTAGAAAACTTGGCGGGTTTCGTAGTCCGTTGGGTTGAAATCCACGGTGGGCTGACGGAAGGGGGTGCTCTTTCCGGTTATTAAGTCGTACCGATAGATAGTAGGAGGGGTAGTGAAGCTCGTGAAGCTATAGAAGGTTTCGGTGTCTCGTCGTTTACCACCAAATCCTCCGGCTGAACCAATTCCCGGCAACTCTACTTGCCGCACAAAGTGGCCATTCAAATCAAAGATTTTTACCTGACTGTAAGCATCCTTGAGATAGCCAATGATGAACTGGTTGTTAAGAACGCTCACACTTTGCAAGGTTTCAGGAGCTTGGGGAATGATTTCTGTCCAGTTGGCAGGCTCTGGATTGGTGATGTCGATCGCAATCACACGACTGCGCGGAGCGTCTAAGTCGGTCTTAAACCAGAAGCGGGGGCCGTCATTGTCGATAAAGCCATACTCGGCTTCAAAGGTCTTGATTAGCTCGACCACAGGAGAGTTTGGAACTGACAGGTCTTTGTAAAAGACCAGATTGCGAGTGTCGGTTCCTAGCCAAACCGAAACAATCAAATAGCGCCCATCTTCGGTAACATCACCGCTAAAACCCCACTCTTTTTGATCAGGACGTTCGTAGATCAAAATGTCTTCAGACTGGGGAGTGCCGAGGCGGTGATAATAGAGTTTTTGGAAGTAGTTAACGTCTTCTAGCTTTGTTTTGGCACTGGGTTCGTCGTAGCGGGAGTAGAAAAAGCCCTTGCTGTCGTGAGTCCAGGATGTGCCAGAGAACTTGACCCATTTGATTAAATCGGGAAAGTCGGTGCCGGTTTCAACGTCCCGAATTTTCCACTCTTGCCAGTCGGAGCCAGAAGTAGACAAGCCATAGGCCATTAACTTGCCATTATCACTAATGTCCAATCCAGAGAGAGCAACTGTTCCATCTTTGGAAAGCGTGTTGGGGTCAATCAAAACAGTTGGCTCGTCACTGAGAGATTTGAGGGTGTAGAGAACGCTCTGGTTCTGCAATCCATCGTTTTTGAAGTAGAAGTAGCGTTTGCTGGAACCGTCTCGCAGCGAATCGCCCTGCTTGAACGGAACACCGTACTTTTCGTAGTTCCAGAGCTTGGTGAGGCGCTGTTTAATGCGATCGCGCTCTGGAATTTCTTCCAAATACCCAAAGGTGAGTTTGTTCTGAGCCTCAATCCACGCTTTTGTTTCAGGAGAGTCGGGGTTTTCCAGCCAGCGATAAGGGTCAGCAACGTTTGTGCCGTGGTAGTCATCAACCTGGTTCGCCTGAAAACTCTGAGGATAGACAAGTGGATGATTAGCGGGTGTCATAGCAGTAGACGGTGCGGGACATAGACCACTATGCCAGATGAACGCCAGGAGGATGCCAAGACACACCAAAATAATTCGGTTTCTCATTTGGGTCACGAGTGCAGGAACGTTTCTAAGAAGCTGTTTGTAAATAGATATGAAGCGAGCGTTCAACAGGAGAGGAAAAGAGCGATACCTAAGCAATCCATACTATTGCGGGAAAGCAAATGAGCCAACCCTTTTACGACAGTGACTTGACC
>JAAUSG010000163.1 GCA_012034055.1 Leptolyngbyaceae cyanobacterium RU_5_1
AGGCGGAAGGGATGAAGGGATGAAATAGTTACATACGCTTTAGAGGATGTTGAAAGGTATATCTGTAATTTCAAGCACTCAGTGATCCTCGATTCCCCTTAATAAGGGGGAAATCGGTTCAAAGTCCCCTTATTAAGGGGGATTTAGGGGGATCCTGCACGCTTTGCTACAGACAGTAGGATTTTTAAAACATCCTCTTATCTCTTCATCTCTTTATCTCTCCATCTCCTCACTCCTCATTGGACTCTTCCAAAAGCTGATGCAGAGCTGCCTTCATTTCAGCGGGAGTCGTGGTCGTCGTACCAAATTGGCGAACCACAATACTGGCGGCCAAATTACCTAGCACGGTTGCTTCCCAGGCAGACGCTCCTAACGTTAGTCCCAGGGTGAGAGCTGCAACCACTGTGTCTCCTGCACCTGTGACATCAAAGACATCGGTGCGGTTGAAGGCGGGAATGTGATACTCGCTGCCATCGCGGTGAAACAGGCTCATCCCTTCACCACCGCGTGTGATCAGCATTTGCTGTGCCTGGGTAAGTTGCAGTAGGTCTTGCCCCCCTTGACGCAGTAGAGACAGGTCGGTTTTATCGCCAGATATTTTAACTAAGGGGTAGCCAATGGCCTGTTCTGCTTCGGGTAAGTTTGGGGTGAAGATGGTTGCTCCCTGGTATCGTTTCAGGTTTTTCTGAGCATCCACGATGCTAAGTGGGTGGGATAATGCAGCGGCAATGACAGCTTGAGAGAGGGTGCCGTCCCCGTAATCAGAGCAAACTACGGCATTGACTGTGCCAAGCTGTTGGGTGATGTAGTCGGCGAGCTGTTCTTGAAGCTTAGGGGAGGGTGGCTGATCCGATTTGCGATCGACGCGCACGATTTGTTGGGTCACGGATTGACGGGAGTGTCCAGAAATACGGGTTTTGGTGACCGTGGGGCGATCGCCCTCCCGCAAAATCCCCTCAGTGTTGATCCCGACTGCCTCAAAATGCTACACAGCGCTTTGCCTTGCTCATCCTTACCGACCAAACCCACCGCTTTCACCTGCGCTCCCAGTTTTGCCAGGTTGTAGACCGCGTTGGCTCCACCCCCGGCAACCTGGCGAGTCTGTTCGTGGCGAATGATCAGAACCGGGGCTTCACGGGAGATGCGCTCCACCTGACCGGTAAGAAATTCATCGAGGCAGAGATCGCCAACAACTAGCACGCGCGATTGGTGAAAGCGATCGAGCAAATTAAACAGGCGATCGGCAGATGCCGAAAGTTTTGGTGCAAAGCTGGAATCGAGAGTCATAAGCAACAGAACGGTTTCGGTGCCCTATTGTCTCGCAAATTGGATGAAATCGATCGCACCGCTGATCGGCATAACCCGTCCTAACATCTGGGAATGGTGATCTGCGTAATTCAGGCTCCTTGATTAGGAATTTCGCTCATCTTATCAAGATAGGTCAGGGTTGCTTTTGCCCACACGGATGTGTCCCAACAAAGCGGGCTGAGGTGGAAAAGGAATGGGTATTCACGCTATTCTTCGCCTGCCATTTGTAATATTTGCTGATAAAAAGTAGGACTAATCCACGTTCCCTGATCGATTAAGTCATCCAGCAAGGGAGCAATCTCGCTCACGATTCGCTCTTCCTTGGCAAGCAATAAAATCCCTATGGTACCGATGGTGGGTAATGCTAGCGTTTGGGCTAGTTTGCGTCCTGCTCGTTCGTCCATCAGTAATCGATTTGCTTTCAGTTCTTCGGCTAATGCGATCGCAGAGCATTCGCCCCGATCCAGTCCTGGAGTCTGTAGCAGTTGTTCAACGGTTGAATCAGGCTCCGGGTTTCAGCCACCTCTTGGGCGAGCGCTTCAGGGGTTTGCTCTGGGAAAATTGAGATTTTGTACTGCCCCATCAGATCCAAGATTTCTAAGCGACTGAGGTTAAGACTCTGAGCTGCATAGCCTGTGCTGATACTGCCGTAGCGCAGAAGTTCCATGATGTAAGTTTGACGGGCTTTGAATTCAGCTTGCTGGCGAACGGCATCGTCTAATTCGATATCTTCGGGCAGATTGATCGTAATTTGCATACTGTCGGCTCCTTGGGGGTTCCATGACCTTACTTCACATCTTCGCTCACACCTTCAAGAAATGCGATCGCCCTTTGTACTCGCGATCGCTTCTCATAGAAGTATTGATTCATCAAGAACTTGTTGGCGAATTCGGCTTCGCAGCCCCTGCTCGGTGACAATATCCACTCGGTAGCCTAGTAAACCTTGGAGTTCCATCAGTAGACCACCCAAATCAAGCAGGCTCCGTCCTCGCTCCATTTCCACCAAAAAATCCACATCACTATTGGCATCCGCTTCGCCCCGGGCAACGGAGCCAAACACACGGACGTTGTAAGCCCCATATCTCGTTGCTAGCGCCAGAATGTCTTCTCGTTTCCCTTGCAATCGCTCCTCAAGATTCATGAGTCTGATTCTCCTTGCTCTTTTTGTTTACCTCTGATGGGTGGGGTTGTGACCCAATCTGATCGCCCTGAATCATGCCACCCGGGTTAATCGCAGCACCGGGCGCGTGGAGTGTTTCAATATTGAAACAGTCGTCAGTGGCTGAGCCGTAGCCCCCTTATTTTGAATTTCTAATTTTTCATTTTGAATTGCCTCGGTTTCTTGCCAAATTTCGTAGTTGTAGAACTTGCAGCGATTTTGAATGGCGGCGATCACAGAGCTAACACTTGCATGAGGATGGTGCGATTGCCATTTCCACAATTTAGTTAAAAGTTCTGCCCCAAGAATTGTGCTAAGGGCATTTAAGATAGCATCAAATAAAGATCCTTCCATGTCTCCGCAATCCTTCAAAGCCTTTTCCAGAGGATAAATTGCCTGCTTAGAACCAATCTCGCTTAACGTAGTAGCAGCACTAGCGATCACATAATCATCTGGATGATTTAATGCCTGGATCAAAATAGGCATAGTTTTTTCTGCAAAAAGCTTACCTAAGCCTAGAGCTGCATATACACGCACATCTATATCTGAATCATTTAAGGCAAGTAGTAAAGGTTCAATAGCCCTTTCAGCAGCTTTTTTAGCACCTTTCTTATCTAAGACAGTAGCTATTTTTCCCAATGCGACAGAGACACTTATTCGTGCATAATTGTCTTGCCTCCACCAATCGTAGGCAACCTCTTCACAGCCAGGATCTTCATCATCTGAGTAATGTAATGCTTGGATTAGATCTACAATCGATTTCTCAGAACCAATTCTCCCTAATGCATTAGCTGCCATAGCTCGAACATCAGGATTTGAACTTTTCAATAAATTTGCTAAAGCTGGAACTGATTGGTCGGAAGCGATATAGCCTAACGCTTGAACAGCACTGTCTCGAATATGAGGATTTGAATTTTGCAGTAGAGTCACTAAATCTGGAATCGAACTCTCGGAAGCGATTATACCCAAACTTTCTATGGCACTTGCTGATACATAAGAATCAGTGTCTTTTGTCAGTTCGAGTATTCTCGGAATCATCTGTACCGAACCAGTTCTTCCTAGCGCTCTAGCCGCACTCCCGCGCACAATATCATCCGGGTTACTCGTGAGTTCAAGTAACGCTAAAATTGCCTGTTCGGAGCTAATCTCCCCTAACGCATCTACTGCAATGAAAAAATCCCCACTGTATATTCCTAAGCGAGGCTTTTTTATAAACTGAACTAACCCTAAAGTTGCTTGTTCAGAGCTAATTTTGCTTAACGCTTCAATGGCACTTAATTGCTCAGAAAAATCTGAGGAATTCAGAATTTCTAGTAAACGCAATGTTGTTTGATCTGAACCTGTTTCTCCAAGAAGCTCGATTGTGAGTTCTCGACACATTCCTTTGGACTCTGGTAATCTTTCTACTAAATTGATTGTTCTCTCTTGAAACTCCGATCTCACCTCCCCTGCCAACCGCGCTCCCAACATCCAATCCACTTCATCTAATGCCAGCTTAACCACCTGCACTGCTCGTTTCTCATCTTTCACCAGAGCCAACATCAACGCCACTGGCTCTGTCCACTTCAGGTAATTGAGGTAATCTCGCTTCAGTTGTTCATCGGTCAGGGTTGGTAATCGCTTGAGGAGATATTCTGCCGCGTAATATTCCTGGATCAGTTGGTGGCGAAATTCGATGTGTTCTTCAAAATTGGATTGAACAACGAATTGAATCAGATGGTGGTTGACCAGATCATTCAGCCAGCGTTTGGCATAGTCGCGGGGTTTGTCGAATTGTTCCTCGGTTAGAAATTGGGTAAGCCGATCTTCGGCAACCGATTTGGGTAGCGACAGGCGAAATTCGACTGGGGAATCTCCCTGCATCATGGCAAAGGCAAGGTGTTGCAGTAGATCTGACCACCAGGATTGGGAGTCTGCATGGGTGGGGACATCTGCCTTTAGATCCTGGTCATGTACCTGAGCAAACTCCCGAAATGCCAAACCCAAATTGTGAGACACCTGACCGCTTTGGGCAAAAACGCGACAGAGCATCCACAACAGCAGCGGTGTTTCGGCAAACTTCCGTAGCCTGTCCCCCTTCACCTGCTGAAATAGCCGATCGCCCTCTGCTCCCAGATAACCCCGCACAAACTCCTGCATTTGCGGTTCCTTCAGGGGCAGCATTTTGAGGGTTTTCTCAATGCCCAGGGTGCCGCCTCCGCCCAAATCCCGCGTCGAGACAATCATCGGTGTCGTGCGACGATAGCGATCGCGAAAATTAGCTACCCCTGTCTCAAAGGCTTTCAGTAACTCGTTCAAGCCATCCAGCAATAACAGGAATCTACCTTGACGTAAGAGTTCCTCAATATCAGCTATCTCCAGTGCTACCTGATGACCCACCAAGAAATCTCGAATGAGTCCCTCGATCGTTCCGGTACAGCGTCGCAACTTCACCAGTACGGGAATGCGAGCGTTTGAATCTTGTAGCGCCTTCTCTGCTTCTTCCCAAAGCAACCGTTCCAGCGAGGTTGATTTCCCCGATCCGGGCTTGCCGATCAGCACCACATGCTCAGCCGCATAGTTTCGCGGCCCTTCTAACACATCCCATTGCTCCACCCGCTCCTGCGGTTCCGGTGTTCCATCTAGCTTATTTTCCCGCTCCTCCTTGTGGGCTTCACCATGTGCTCGTAACTTCAACCGTGACGAAAACCGACGCTGGGATGGAGCAGTACTTTGCTCTGGCATCCGCTGCCGATCTTCTGCCGTTGTGAGTGTGTAAAGGTCTTGCCACTCTCGATAACCTTCATCGGCAAGAATGGCTTGTAAGTAAGGCTGAAAGTCAACGCCCATAGGTTTTGTCATTAAATTCAGCCAACGCCGATCGCGCTCATGAAACTCCCGCTGAAGATTTCGCAATTCAGGAAACTGCTCCAGAATCACGTAGGTCGGAATCGCACCACCGCCCAGATCAAAAGAGCGATCGCGGGTAAATTTGACAATGCCGCAGACCTTACCTGTGCGTTGATTCAACAATGGCGACCCACTCATTCCCGGACGCACCTGTCCCAGCTTAAACAGAATTGAGGCAACCTCATTGCCCGTGATGCCATCACAGTTGAACGTGCGGGGTTCTCCGTGGCGATCCCCTCATCCGGATAGCCAAACAGGTAGAGCGGGTCGCGGGATTGAACCGACTCGTCTAAGTACACGCAAGGTGGATTCGCATCCGTTGGGAGTGTAACTCGCAGCAACGCCAAATCATAGGGATCAGTTAACGATTGCTCTACCACCGCTGCCGCCCACGTTTCCTGGTGTTGCCACTGCACAGCGAGTGCTTGTCCTTGCGCCTCCCGCACCACATGAGCACAAGTCAGAATCAAACCAGGAGCCACAAAAAAGCCTGTCCCCCAACCCATATGACCAGGAAGAGACAATTTCACCGTACAGTGTTGCAACAGATCCTCGATTTGAATCACGGTTCACGCTTAAGGCTGAGATTCCCACTCCAGTGTAATCTCCACATTCCCTTGTCCAGAACCTTTCACAATCACCGCCGTCAGTTGCTCCGACGAGATCGGATTGCATCATTGATTCAGTGTAGTTCCCTGCCTGAGCACTTTATGATATCAAGACCAGTTGGCGTAAGAGGATACGAAAAAACAGATAAGGATGTTAGGAAACTAGATCGTTTACCAGACTAGATTCCTACCGTCTTTAGGTGATTGCCCTACGTTTATTACAGCCTTATGGTTCTCCTAACTACTGAAGCTGAAAGAGTACTCTGTGCTACTCTTTGCATCTGCCGTTTTCTGAACGCGATCGCTCAATCCAGCTCACCTCGATTGCATGACACATTCTCAGAGTAGATTTGATCGGGTCTTGAGATCCAGTCGTCACGTTGCAAGGGTCATCTTGCAGCACCCCATATTGATGACCAGCTTGTTAGTGGCGGGACTGGTGATTGGAGTCAGGCAGATGGGTGGGCTGCAGCAGTGGGAACTGACCCTGTATGACCAGATGGTGCGCTTGCGTCCTGAGCGGCAACCTGATCCGCGATTGCTGATTGTCACGATCACGGAGCAGGATATTCGAGCACAGAATCGTTGGCCCCTCTCCGATAGTGTGATTGCCCAACTGATTGCCCGGTTGCAGCAACACCGACCCCGATCGATCGGGCTGGACATCTATCGGGATGTTGCCCATCCACCCGGGCATCCAACGCTCCTCAAACAGCTTCAAGCCGCTAACGTGATTGCGATCGCCCTGTTGGGAACTGAAGGCAAAGACGGAGTTCCGCCCCCACCGGGGGTTCCAGAAAACCGAGTTGGCTTCAGCGATATTGTGATTGACCCCGACGCCGTGGTGCGCCGTAACCTGCTGTATGCCGTTGTGGAAGACAAAACGTTCTACTCCTTCTCCTTACGGTTAAGCCTTCGCTATTTGGAACGCCAAAATTTGGCGTTCCAGATCAAGCCAGAAGAGTCTGTTCAGATTGGTGAAACGGTTTTCCCAGCGTTGACGCACGATTCAGGTAGTTATCAGGCGCTAGATGATCAGGGCTACCAAATTATGCTCAACTACCACTCTGCCGATGCTGTGGCGCGACAAGTCACCTTGACTCAAGTCTTGAACGGAGACGTTGAACCCGATTGGATTCGGGACAAGTTAGTTCTGATTGGAACAACGGCACCGAGCGTTAAGGATCTGTTTTTGACGCCCTACAATTTCTCCGATGACACCAGTTCAGACACACCCGGCGTAGTGATTCACGCGAATAAGGCGAGTCAAATCCTGAGTTTGGTGCTGGATGGACAGCCGTTGATTTGGTACTGGTCACAGACCGATGAAGTGATCTGGGTTTGGGGTTGGTCAGTGGTGGGTGCATTGCTGGGATGGCGATTGCGACATCCGGTTTTACTGGGAGCAGCTGGAATTCTGCGATCGCAGGGTTATTTGGGGCCTGCCTGGGGTTGTTTTTGCAGGCAGGATGGGTGCCGTTTGTTGCTCCGGCGATCGCGCTCCTGGGATCTGGAATTGCGGTGATCGCCTACCGGTTGCTCTACGATGCGTTGCACGACGAGCTGACCGGATTGCCAAACCGGCCCCTGTTTGTGAATTATCTGCAGTGGGCGATGAATCACGCCAGGCAGTCGAAGAACCGATTGATTCGCCCCGAACAAAGCGCGATCGCGGTTCTCTTCCTGGGTCTCGACAGCTTCGAGACGATTAATGACAGCCTTGGGCATCGGTTGGCTGACGAGTTGCTGGTGGCGATCGCTCAACGCCTCGAAGCCTGTCTACGCCCTGCGGATCAGTTGGCACGAGTGGGCGGAGATGAGTTTGCCATCCTGCTGCGCCAGGTAACCGACATTGATGAAGTGGCCCGTCTAGCCGATCGGTTGCAGAGCCAAATCAAGCTGCCATTTAACTTCGGTGAGCAGCAAGTGTTTACCACCGCCAGTATCGGAGTGGTTTTAGATCAACCTAATACCCATAGCCAGCCAGAGGATATTCTGCGCGATGCTCATACGGCCATGAGTCAGGCAAAGGCATCCGGTAAGGCCCGCTACCAGGTGTTTAGGTCTGGAATGCGGGATCAGGTGATCACTCGCTTACAACTGGAAACAGACCTGCGACGCGCGATCGCCCACAATGACTCCTCGACCAACGAGCAGCAAGAGTTTCAACTGTACTACCAGCCGATTATCTCGTTGGAAACGGGCAGAATTGCGGGATTTGAAGCGCTGATCCGCTGGCAACATCCTCAGCGCGGCTTTGTCCATCCGGTTGAGTTCATCCCCGTTGCCGAAGAAACCGACCTGATTATCCCGATTGGTCAGTGGGTGCTTGACGAAGCCTGCTCCCAGGTAGGGCAATGGCAAGTGCAATTTCCTCAAGATCCCCCGCTGCTAATCAGCGTCAATCTTTCGGGTAAGCAATTTACGCAGTTGGATCTGGTTGAGCAGATTGAACAGACGCTGCAAACGTCTGGGCTGGATGGGCAAAGTCTGAAGCTGGAAATTACTGAAAGCATGGCCATGACGAATGTTGAGGAGACGATCGCCCTGTTGTCTCGTCTCAAAGCGCTCAACCTGCAAATCAGCATTGATGACTTTGGCACCGGCTACTCTTCTCTCAGCTACCTGCACCGGTTTCCGGCTGACACGCTCAAAGTCGATCGCTCCTTCGTCAGCCGCATGGGAGACGAAAGCGAAGACGCCCATATCGTGCAAACCATCATCATGCTGGGGCACAACCTGAAGATGAATATCGTGGCCGAAGGCGTAGAGACGGCTGAACAGCTTGCCCACCTGCGATCGCTGAACTGCGAGTATGGTCAGGGCTATTTCTTCGCCAGACCGCAAGCAAGTGATGCGATCGAGCAACTGCTGCAGTCCGATCCTCAGTGGTAGGTGAGAGGTAGGGACGGGTTTATGCAGACAAACCCTGCAAATATCAAAGTTTGACAGCAAAACCCGCCCGTACAAAACCAGCCCTGTTAGACGAAACTGCTGGAGGTCAGGGTGTTTGCCTGGACGCCAGCTAAAACGGCGAATACCTCCTCGCTGCCTGCGATTGTGAGCAGTGTGTCGGCAGTCAGGTTGTCGGTTCCTGGGGCGATCGCCAACTGGTCAAAGGTCACACCGGCCAACTGAATCCGGTCTGCACCCACGGTGAAATCGCTAATCCAGTCGTATCCTGGTTCAGACGACAGCACAAAGACATCGGCTCCGGCACCGCCTGCCAGGAAGTTATACCCCTCGCCACCGATGAGCGTGTCGTTGCCATCTCCGCCGTAGAGGGAATCGTCCCCGGCGGCGTCAACCAACTGGTCATCGCCAGCGAAGGCGACCAGCACATCATTGTTGTCGGTTCCTTCAAGCACCTCGTCCGCTCTACCTCCACCGGCGTAGGTGGGCAACGCATCCCGACCAAACAGCGTCTGGTACATGAGCTTGTAAATCTCGGTGTTGTCGAGGGTTGAGGGCAGCAGGTCTGCATTCATGCCATAGGTTTTGGAGACGATACTGCCGGGAAAGTCGGGGGTGCCGACCCAACCGATCGCAAAGTTGCCCATTCGGCCATCCAGGCTATCCATTGCTGTGAAAGGACTCCAGGGCGCTTCCGGGCTGCCGGTGCTGCCGGTGCTGCCATCCAGGAAGTTGGGGGTGTTGCTGGTGGTCGGGTTGACGTTGATGAAGGGAACCTGGGGTTCAGCATCAAGCAGGGCTGGATCGCTGGTGAAGTTGCCAGAGGGACGGGTGTAGGGAGTAAACTGGAACACCTGTAGCCCGCCTGCATCGCTGTCGGCAGCGGTAATCACCAATGTGTTGGGATCTTGAGTATTGACGTAGTCCATCGCCACCCCGATCGCTGCATCTGCCCGCCGCAATGCTTCAACGGTTCCGGCGGCATTGTTGTTGTTGGCAAAGTTATCGGTGCCTTCTTCTTCAACAACCACAAAGAACCCATCTGGATCGTTTTTGAGGATTTTCAGAGACGCTTCCAGCATCTCGGCAACCGTGGGAGCCGTTGATACATACAGCGGACTGGGGTTGGACGTGTTCAGTCCCAGTGCCTCTTCGGTGCGATCGTCGAAGGTGTGGTTGGCGGCAAAGACACCCAGCAGCTTTTCAGGCGGGTTTGGCCCGTTGACAACCGCATTCAGTTCATCTTCGGTGTAGACCACGGTGTAGCCCAGGGACTTGGCCAGGTCGATCAGGTTGATGGACGGACGGTCTTCGGGGTCATCAAACTCCGCATCAATCTCAGCGGTGACATGAACTCCGGTGGTTCCTTTGGGCAGCAGATAGACTTCTCCGCCTGCCATAATCACGTTCACGCCCTCCCGGATCACTTGCTCTGCAATTTCAGCCGTTTTGTCTCGCGCTCGAATGCTGGGATCAGGAACCCGGTTCAGGGTCTCAGCCGAAAAAGCAGCGGTTCCCGGTTCACCGATGTGACCGGATTGCAGTAGGGCAGTGGCTTTTCCAGCCGCGATCGCCTCCTCCAAAATCGTAAACCCAGAGATGCCAGAGGCCGGAACCACCAGGGAGTTATCCTCTTCCTTGCCAAACGACTCCGCAAACACCTTAACGCCGTTGGCATGGGTGACGGCACCCGCATTTGAAGTACCGGTTAACTGGTTTTCCATGTGTCCCAGGTAAACACCCGCATCGGACATCTTGTCCCAATTCAGCCTGCCATCCGGGCCCTTGTCGATATTGCGCAATGCCATGTAGTGGGAAGGGCTGGTGCCATCCGGGTGAATGAAGATCACGTTGCCGGTGTCTTTGGTGGCCGTTGGTGCTTTAGTCGGTGCGGCAACACGGGTTTCCAACTCCACCCCAAACAGCGTCTCGTACATCAACTCGTACATCACGGTGTTATCCGCTGTAGAAGGCAGCTTATCCGCATTCAAACCGTGCGCTTTCGAGACGATCGAACCACTGAAGTCCGGAGTCCCCGCCCAACCCACGGCAAAGGAGAAGACATCCCCATTCGCGTCTGGCTTCGCGGTAAAGGGCAGCGTGTTCGATCCGGTTGTGCCGTCGAGAGGAACAGGTCGATTACTGGTCGTCGGGTTGGCGTTGATCGTGCCCACGGGCTGGTCAGGATTGCTGCGGTCAACAATCTGTAGTCCCCCGGCATCACTGTCGGCAGCGGTTAATAACAGGGTGTTGGGATTGCGATCGATGAAATCAAGCGCCACCCCGATCGCCCGGTCTGCCCGCTGCGTGGCTTCAATCGTGCCAGCCGCATTGTTGTTATTGCCAAAGTTGTCAGAGCCTTCTTCTTCAACGATCGCGATCGAGCCGTTGCCAAAGTTGGGATGCTGCTCCATCAACTGCTGAGTCACGTCTAGCATCACGTCGATAGATGGTGCGGTCTGCAAATACAATGGCGTTGCGTCGGGTTGCCCTAATTTCAACACCTCTTCGGGGCGATCGTTGAAGGTGTGGACTGGCGCAAACACGCCCAGGACTTTGGTTGGTGGCGTGGGGTACTTAGTGGGATCGAGCAGGTCAAGCAGTTGTTGAGCGGTGTACACCACCGTATAGCCCAGGCTAATGGCCAGGTCGATCAGATTCTCGGAAGGACGCTGTAAGGAACTGGTACTGATCGCATCGTACTGAGCCGCCGTGCCGTGGAAGCCATTCGTCCCCACCGGCAGCAGGGTGACTTCACCTCCACCCAAGATAAAATCTGCCCCCGACAGGATCACTTGTTTAGCGATCTCAGCCGTTTGCTGGCGGGGCGGAATCCGCTGTCCATTCACCTCAATTTCCCCAACCTGGGAGGCAAACGCTGCTGTACCGGGTTCATAAATGGCACCGGATTGAACCAGAGCCGTTACCTTATGGGCTGCGATCGCCTCCTGCACAATGGTTTTGCCCGTATTACCGGACAAGGACGTAACCGATGAGTTATCTTCATTCAACCCGAAAGACTCTGCATAAACCTTGGTTCCGGTGGCATGAGTCACGGCACCGGCATTGGATGTTCCACCGAGCTGGTCTTGCATGTGTCCGAGGTAGACCGCCGCATTGTCTAATTTGTCCCAGTTCAGCCGCCCATCTGGCCCATGTTCCACAAAGCGAGCAGCCGCATAGTGGGACGGACTGGTGCCATCGGGGTGAATGAAAATAACGTGATTATTACTTGGCATACGCACTCCAGAATGTCTTGGTGTTGCAGTAAATTAGAAATTTTTACGGGATGAGAATTCAACTTTTTAGAAGAGTTCTCGATAGACACAATCCTGAATTAAAGGATTGCATTTCAAGGTTAAGAAGCAGAGATTTTTTGATTAACGTTTTCGACAGAAGCATTGGCGAAATCGAGGAAAAATTTACTCTAAAAATACAAATTCATATCAAATCTATCGACTTCGATAAGCCGAGCACTCGTCTATTAATAGGTCTTTAAATGTCTATAAAAACTACGTAAAATCCCCTTTAACAGGCGAATCCGTTCAGTCCCGTGAAAGAATGGGACGAAAAAATTATTGATCAACTCTTCAATCGATAGATTTTTATTTGTGTTTTGAATGAAATCAAAATCAGTAATCTAAAGTTTAGACATTCAGTTTAAATCTAGACTAAGGTTTTCAGTTTTCTAAGAAGCGACACCTCCAGAACTTGCCATGAAATCAATTGTCCAATATACCAAATTTGGGCAATTGATTTCACTGATTCACGCATTTATCTACTAAGAAAAGCTCGTTTCCTAGCCACTAAGAAGATGCTTTAAATGTCTTAAGTAACTAGAGGATGTTTGAAAAGGTGTGGTCTGTGATGTTAAGCACTCAGCGATCCCCCCTAGCCCCCCTTAACAAGGGGGAAATTAGCTCAAAATCCCCCTTATTAAGGGGGGCTTAAAGCCCTTCGGGCATA
>JAAUSG010000164.1 GCA_012034055.1 Leptolyngbyaceae cyanobacterium RU_5_1
AGCGATAGCGTAACCCAACAAGCCAAGGCTAGCGTTGGGTTTCACGGTGTTCAACCCAACCTACAAAAAAGATTTGTCAGTCAACCAGGTCTTGTGGGTGCGGAAAGTACTGAGTGCTGAGTGCTGAGTTAAGAAGAACAACCCACCAAAGTTAAAGTGGTGAACTACCACTACTTGCTGTGTTGAGGACAAGTTAATCCTTTTGTGCCAGTTGGAAGTGCGGAATATAGGCTATAAAAAGCTCCCAGAAAATCCTGATCCTGCGAGGTTTTTGTGAAGAACCTTATACTGGGTGTTTTTAAATTTTCGTCATGAGGAAAATTCATCATCTCCTGTTTGGAGCGAGACGCTCAATAGAACGCCAGTGGACCATTGAACCTCAAACAACTCAACTTCCCAAGCGGGTTATTGCAACCGTACTGATTACTTGCACGCTGCCGTTCTGTCTAAATCAGTTGGGCTTCGATTTTGGTTCGCCGCGTCCTGGGATCGATGTCGATCGCCTCGTTGGGCTAGACCGCAACCAGATCATGGATGCCCTGCATTACACCCTGGCAGGTAGCTTTACCCATACCATCCTGGAATGGAGTGCTTTCTGCACGGCCATCTTCACGGTCATCCTGGCGTTTTCCTACTTCAACATTAAGCATGATGTCACCACGCCCATCATCGGTGTGGTACTTCTGTGTGCGGGATGTATGGATGCCTTTCATACCCTGGCCGCCGATCGCCTGATTGAAGCCACGGCCGACAATCACAACCTGATTCCCTTCACCTGGGCGCTCTGCCGCATGTGTGACGCCCTGCTGACGATGGTTGGGGTCAGTCTCTTTCTGCTGGTTAAGCCTGCTCGTTGGGAAGGGAGTACCACCTTTGTGATCGGCATCACCGTCTGTTTTGCCGCGATCGCCTATAGCATCGTTCATCTCTGTGCAACCAGTCAGACGTTGCCACAAACGATGTATCCGGATTCACTCATCACTCGACCGTGGGATGTGATTCCGCTCATGCTGTTCATTGTGGCTGGCGTGTTGATCTATCCACGCTTCTATCGAAGATATCCCAGCCTGTTTTCTCACGCATTGATCATCAGCACGATTCCCAATGGCGTCACCCAGCTCCATATGGCGTTTGGATCCGAAGCTCTGTTTGATAATGACTTCAATATTGCCCACTTCCTGAAAATTATTGCCTATCTGGTGCCCCTGGCTGGACTGATCCTGGACTACACCAATACTCACTGTGAGATAACACTAGTCAATGAGAACTTATCGCAGGAAATTAGCGATCGCACCCGAATTCAGCAGGAACTACAGGACAGCGAAGCCAGACAGCGAGAAAAGTCAGAGCAGCTAGAGCAGGCGTTACAGGATTTGCAACGCGCACAGTTCCGACTGATTCAAAGCGAGAAAATGCTCAGCCTGGGGCAGTTAGTGGCTGGTGTTGCCCACGAAATTAATAACCCTGTCAGCTTCATTCACGGCAATATTCATTATGCCGAGCAGTATATTCGAGACCTGTTGGAATTGTTGCAGTTGTATGAAACGCAAGCTCTCGCTGCCAATGGTGAGATTCAAACGAAAGTAGCAGAAATTGACCTGGCTTTTATTCAAAGCGATTTACCCAGGTTAATTTCCTCAATGCGAACGGGTACCGAGCGAATTCGGGAAATTGTTCTGCTGCTGCGCAACTTTTGTCGCGTGGATGGAACCGAAATTCAGCAGGTCAATATTCATGAGGGCATCGACAACGCCCTGTTGCTGCTGCGTAGTCGCCTGCGAGGCAAGCCAGGACAGCCTACCATTACCGTGATCAAAGAGTATGGCAACCTACCCAAGGTGGAATGCTATGTTGGGCAGCTCAATCAAGTGTTCATGAATATTCTCACGAATGCTGTCGATGTGTTGGAAGAACAGGCGTCAGGTTCCAGGGGTCAGGGGTCGGGGAAGCACAACCTGGAACCTGATCCCTGGAACTTGACCCCTACTATCACCATTCGCACCGAGGTTTTGGAACCGAACCGAGTCGCAATCTACATGGCTGACAACGGGCCGGGCATGACCGAGGGCATTGCTCAACAATTATTCGATCCTTTCTTCACCACGAAACCCGTTGGCAAAGGCACCGGTATGGGATTATCAATCAGCTATCAAATTGTGACGGCATGGCATGATGGCTCTCTGCAGTGCATTTCTGCACCTGGCAACGGAGCGGAGTTTGTAATTGAGCTGCCGATTAAACACGAGCGGCGATCGCAGCCGGTGTGATCTGACAAGGAACAATTTATAACTGTTCTACGTCTGATTGACTTATCAGTAACTAGCAAGCAGCGCCGATGGTTGAAAAATTTCTATTAACGTCTCTGGTACTGGCCTTGCCTCTGGCAGTCTACATTCAGTGTTTTACTGAAAGTGAATTTGTTTTCAATCCACTGATCGACACAGAATTGCCGCAAGGATTCACGCAAGCAAAATTTAACAGCATCAAACCTGGGATGACCAAAATTCACGTGTTGCAGTTAATTCCCGCACCAGAAAACGGGCCGAAAGGTAACCACTGGAGTTATGGGAATGATGGTGCTGCGCTGTGGGGTGACTATGCCTGGTTTCAGTTCAACATCCACTTCAATCAAGATGACAAAGTGACCCAAGCGACTCAAACGAAATTTCACGATTAAGTTGAGCTGGTCATTGGTCATTGGTCCTTTGTAATGACAAATGACTCTCCTAAAATATTCAGTTTGATGGTGTCCATTTACTTACAGGACTTACGCATTTTGACTAAAACCTCGGAGGTTTAAGCCACTATCATTCGTCACGACGCTTGATTCCTGGCTAAACCTCCGAGGTTTGCGTAAGTCCTGCTACATTCTTCATTCCCCATTCTCACATTCCTATTGACGCTATACCGTCTGGATGGTACAGTTTTGTTATAACTGAACCGTCTGGACGGTTTAATTCATTCAAGCTCATGGTTGATCCGAAAAAGACACGATCGCGATCGCACACTCGTGAGGCAATTTTAGAAGCGGCCTGCACAGTTCTGGTTGAAAAGGGCTTGGAGGCACTCACGTTGGATGCGGTTGCTCGTGAAGCAGAGGTGAGTAAAGGAGGATTGCTTTATCATTTTCCAAACAAGGATGCATTGATGCTTGGACTTGTGAATTACCTGGCTGATGGATTCGAGCGTGATTTGCAAGCAGAGTTTGAGCAAGACGATGCACCCGGCACGCCTGGTCAATGGACAAGAGCTTATATACAGGCGACCTTGCGCTTTGACAAACAGCGATTTGCGCTGATTGTTAGCCTACTCAATGCGGCTGCGAAGATTCCCAGTTTATTGGAGGTTGTGCAGGAACATGAAATGCGTTGGCAGCAGAGAATGCAGTCTGATAGTCTAAATCCGGTTCGGGCCACGATCGCGCAACTGGCGATCGATGGTTTGTGGTTTAACGAAGTCTTAGAAATGGGTCTCGATGAACCCTTACGCACACAGGTGATTGAAGCACTGATGACAATGACACGAGAACCCAATTGATGGAGTTGCTCGCACAGTTGTTTTGCAACTGAATGATAAACCACGTCCAGCTCGGAAGCTGTAGCTTTCCCTGAAGAAAAACTCCAGGTCTGGACGTGAACAAGGTTTAGTTGGTTGAACAACTGTGATTCAGCATAGTTTGTGCTGCTGTTTAACACAGAAATAACCATGAACTTTCAACTTCTATCCAAACCGTTCAATCGGCAGATGGTTGCCCTCATCGTAGCCGCAATCGCAATCACAAGTGCAACAGCTTACTATGGGATTTCGCAATTCAGTCAAATTAGTCAACCATCTCCATCGACAACATCCACTCCAACAATGCAGAAAATCGTTGCATTGGGACGCTTGGAACCAGAGAAAGAAGTGATTAAGGTGTCTGTGCCTGCGATGTTGAATAATGACCGGGTAGCTCAACTGTTGGTGCAGCGGGGCGATCGCGTCAACGTTGGCCAGGTAATTGCGATTTTGGACAGCCGCGATCGCCTTGAAGGGGTCCTCTTGGAAGCGCAAGAACAGGTCAGAGTTGTCCAAGCAAAGCTGGCGCAGGTGAAAGCCGGTGCAAAGTCTGGCGAAATTGCCGCTCAACAGGCGCAAATTGTGCGATTGCAGGAAGAGTTACAGGGTGAAATTGCAACTCAGCAAGCTGCGATCGCCCGTCGCCAGTCTGAGTTAACCAACGCCAGCGCGGAATACAACCGCAACGCATCCCTCTATCAGGAAGGAGCTATCTCTGCGTCTGCGTTGGATCAAAAGCGATTGGCGTTAGAAACTGCTCAAGCTCAATTCACTGAAGCCAGCGCCAATCGCAACCGGACTGCCGATTCGTTGTGGGCACAGATCCAAGAAGCCAGAGCGACACTGAGCCGAATCGCTGAAGTGCGTCCGGTGGATGTACAAGCGGCGCAAACTGAGGTAGACCAGGCGATCGCCACAGTCAAGCGAGCTGACGCTGAATTGGATCAGCAACCGTGCGATCGCCGATTGCCGGACAAATTTTAGAAATCTACGCCAAACCGGGCGAAATCGTGGGTGACAAAGGCATTGCTGAATTGGGACAAACGAGCCAAATGCAAGTCGTCACGGAAGTGTACCAGAGCGACATTGGCAAAATCCGCAAAGGACAACCTGTAACCATTACGGGTGAATCATTTTCAGGTGAACTGCAGGGCACTGTGCGTGAGATTGGATTACAGGTGAGCAAACAGGAAGTGTTCAGCAATCAACCGGGAGAGAACCTCGACCAGCGCGTAGTTAAAGTCAGGATTCGCTTAAATCCCGAAGACAGCAAACGAGTTGACGGGTTAACCAATCTGCAGGTACAAGTCGCAATTCGACCATAAGTTTGAACAACGACCCTATTCAACACAAGAAGAAACAGACATGCTGCAAGCACTGTATCTGACGTTTTGCATTCTGGGTACGATTCTGCCCTATTCTCAGTTTGTTCCATTCCTGCTGGAACACGGGCTTGATTTGCAGCTCTTTTTCGAGGAACTGTTTGCAAATCGAATCTCCAGTTTTTTTGCACTGGACTTTACCATTTCAACACTGGTTTTCTTGACGTTTGTATTTTCCGAAGGCACGTGGCTTAAGATGAAACACCTTTGGATTTATATTGCAAGCTTGGTGACAGTAGGGTTGTCTCTTGCATTGCCACTGTTTCTCTTAGTGCGACAGCACAAGCTTGAAGCTATGTCCAGCCAAAGTGAATTGACCAGTACTTAATTGAGGGCGATGGTAATTGCAATGAAGCGGTGTAGGAAATTTCTTCTTTGGTTTCGATTTTTCCGATACAAAGCGATGCCCTGGATGGTACTGGCGATCGCCACGCTCAAACTAACCTGGTTATGCGGAATCGAACGGACAACAGAAGAAGCACGCCTCATGTCTGCACTCACCAGAATTGATCTTACCTACTGGTTTGAACTGGCTCAAGAAATCATCGATGACTTGCCGTATTGGTTCTATTGAAAAGGACATGAGCGATGCTACAAAAATGGGTTCGCAATCTAGTTCGCAAAACGCCCTTAGCATGGTTACAGGTCAAACGCGAAAAAATGCGACTTGCCGTTGCCCTGGCTGGAATTGCCTTTGCCGATGTGCTGATGCTGGTTCAGTTAGGCTTCAGCGACGCTCTTTACGATTCTGCTGCAGGTCCTTATACCGTTTTGCAAGGGGACTTGTTTTTGGTTAATCCTGTGTTTGAAAGTTTGAGTGTCTTTAAGAGCTTTCCAAGAGAACGGTTGTATCAAGCCGCAGGTATTAATGACGTGACATCCATTACGTCGCTCTACATCGATCGAGGTCAGTGGCGCAATCCTCATACTCGATTAGAGAAGACTATCCTGGTGTTTGGGGTTGATCCAGTTAATTCTGCGATCGCGCTATCACAAGTGACGCAACATCAAAACGAACTCAAATTATTGAACCGGGTTTTATACGATCGAGCAGGACGAGAAGATTTCTTTGGCATTACGGCTGACTCATTTCAGCGATCGAGCGCAATTCCAATTCAAGTCAATGGCTCCACAATTCAAGTCATTGGAAGCTTCACGCTTGGCGCATCATTTTCTGCTGATGGCAACATGATCACCAGTGATTCTACGTTTCTGCGCCTGTTTCCCAAACGGCAGCCGAATCAGATTGATGTTGGGGTGCTGAAGCTAGCCCCAGGGGCTGATGTGAACCAAACACAGACAGCTTTGCAGGCAAATCTGCCCAACGATGTTGTCGTGTTAACACATGAAGAACTGGTCGCCCGTGAGAAGGACTACTGGGCAAATGCGAGTCCGATCGGATTCATCTTCGGTTTTGGGACCGTGATTGGTTTTGTGGTTGGCACGGTGATTGTTTATCAAATTCTCTACTCTGATGTGTCCGATCACTTACCTGAATACGCGACGTTGAAGGCCATGGGCTACAACGATGCTTATTTAATTGGAGTTTTGATTCAAGAGTCTTTGATTCTGGCAGTCTTGGGCTTTGTACCAGGACTGGTGCTCTCAACAGGACTTTGCTATATCGCTGCATCTGCAACATTTCTGCCGATCAAAATGACCCTCAGCCGTGCCGTTACTGTACTGATTCTGACCATCATCATGTGCAGCGCGTCTGGTGCGATCGCCATGCGCAAACTCCAATCCGCCGACCCCGCTGATATTTTTTAATTGGTCATTGGTCATTCGCCATTCATCATTCGCCATTCGTCCTTCGTCCTTCGTCCTTCGTATCATGCACTCCACATCCCTACACCCCACACCCCGTACAGACGCGATTAATCGCGTCTCTTCTCCACTCCCCGTCATCTCCGCCCATCACCTCAACCACCACTTCGGCGAAGGAGAACTCCGGAAGCAGGCACTGTTTGATATCAACCTCGACATTCATGCTGGAGAAATTGTGATCATGACAGGGCCGTCCGGTTCTGGTAAAACAACGCTACTGGCCTTGATGGGTGGCTTGCGATCGGCGCAAGAGGGCAGCCTCACAATTTTGGGACAGGAACTTAAAGGTGCTAGCAAACAGCAATTGACTCAACTGCGTTGCAACATTGGCTATATTTTTCAGGCGCATAATCTGTTGACGTTTTTGACCGCGAAACAGAATGTGCGCATGTCACTGGAACTGCATGATCAAATGCTGGATCAGGATATGGATGGAATTGCAACGGCCATGCTAGAAGCGGTTGGGCTGGGGCACCGGGCTGATTATTATGCCGACAGCTTGTCGGGTGGACAGAAGCAGCGGGTGGCGATCGCCCGTGCTCTGATCAGCCATCCCAAAATCGTCCTTGCAGATGAACCCACGGCTGCACTCGATAAAAAATCCGGTCGAGACGTGGTAGAAATCATGCAAAAACTGGCAAAAGAACAAGGTTGTACCATTGTGCTGGTGACTCACGACAATCGCATTCTCGATATTGCTGACCGAATTGTCTATATGGAAGATGGTCGTCTGGTAGATTACGATCTCGCGACGACTGCAGTAGACTAGCGGCATCCAGAGCACCGATTCACCCTGCAGAGACTATGCTTGCAACTCAAAAATTTCCGCGTTGGCTCATGTTCGGATTGGTGTTTCCGCTGGTCTTCTTGAATGGCTGGCTGATTCTGGTGCTATGCCGATACCTGGAGCCAATTCCCAGCACGCTGGTGACGGCAGGACTGATTGCATTTCTGCTGGATTACCCGATCGCGTTTCTAGAGCAACGGGGCGTCAAACGAGGCTGGGCGATCGGGCTGGTATTGCTGCTGGCGCTGGTGCTGTTGGGAGTTTTAGGGTTAGTCCTCGGTCCACTGGTGTTTGAACAGCTTGTCGAGTTTGGCAATCGCTTACCGGCATGGGTTGACGAAGCCAGCAGGCACCTGCAAACCCTGGATGAGCAGCCCTTCCTGCAGCAGTTACCCGTTGACATTAGCGAAATTACGACGCAGTTGACCAATCAACTGTATGGAACCCTGAAGGTGTTAACCAGCCAACTGATCAACGTCACGCTGGATACGATCAGCAGTGCTTTGAATCTGTTTCTGACCCTCGTGCTGACAATTTTTTTAGTTTTGAATGGCAAGCAGCTTTGGGATGGGATTTTTAGTTGGTTTCCTGCCCTTTGGAGACCTCGCCTGCAAATATCGCTTAAACAAAGTTTTCAGGGATACTTTGCCGGTCAAGCCACCATTGCGGCGGCCTTGAGTGTCGTGCTGTTGGTTGCGTTTTTAACGCTGCAAATTCCATTTGGACTGTTGTTCAGTCTGGTGATTGGAACTGCCAGCCTGATTCCGTTTGGTGGTGTCGTGAGTATTACGCTGGTCAGTGTCATCCTGGCGTTTCAAAATGTGTGGCTGGCCGTCAAGGTTTTGATTGTTGCAGTTGTGATTGGGCAGATTAACGAAAACGTGATTGCACCTCGATTACTGAGCGGGATTACGGGATTGAATCCTGCCTGGGTCGTTGTTTCGTTGCTAATTGGAGCCAGACTGGGAGGCATTTTAGGGCTACTTATCGCCGTACCTACCGCAAGTTTCATCAAGCGCACAGTCGATACGTTGCGAAATTCTGGTACTGATGAGTTGCGGGCGATCGCTGACGTGGAAACAAACACTGATTCAGAAATTAGACCTCTTGCAAATTAGCGAGAAACCGTAGGATGGGCAAAGGGCAATTGCCCGTGCCCATCACACCCAACACTGGACACCCTGGATGAGCACGCTTTGCTTTGCCCATCCTACTTCTACTTCTACAATTGAAATCTAATATGCAAGAAGTCTATTCTCACAACTCAACAGGACTGCTACGTATTACATGTGTGAAAAAGGTTGGTTGCTTTATTGATATGTGTTGAGCAATCCTTGACAAGGGTTTGAGTCAACCCATACCATGCCCTCAACTGGAGGTCTAAAATAAACGTTCAGTCCAGATGCTGTATTGAAAATTACTTTACAAGCTTTTTTTAACATTAGTAAATTCAACATTTGAAAAGAAAGGGTTAATCGGGTGTCTCGTCAACGAACCTCATCAGCAACGTTTGCCGTTCTACTGGCTTTAACAGCGACTTATCCGTTAGTCGTCTCCTCCAGCGATCGCAGGGCGATCGCGCAACCCTCCAACCCCAGTCCGTCAGCTCCAAGTGCTGTCCCCAGTGCTACAACGGTGCGGATCAACGGCACAAGCAACATGACGAAGCTGAATCAGGCACTGGCAGAGCGCTTCAAAGCCAGGTTTCCCGGCACAAAGGTCAAGATTGCCGATGACGGTACCGATGCTGCGCTCAAAGCTTTGCTGGATAGCAAGGCTGACATTGCCGCAATTGGGCGATCGCTCACGAACGAGGAAAAAGCTCAGGGGCTAGCAACGACCCCAGTGACTCGCCACAAGATTGCGTTGATTGTTGGACCCAATAATCCCTTTAAAGGAAGTTTGACAATTGCACAGTTTGCCAAAATCTTCCGGGGTGAGATTACGAATTGGTCACAGGTTGGTGGTGCTTCGAGAACCATCTGGCTAGTTGACCGACCCGAAACCAGTGACAGCCGCCGCGCTTTTCAGAACTATCCCGTTTTCCAAACCGCGCCCTTTGTATCGAGTGGAGACGCCGTAAGGTTGGTGGATGATAACACTGAGGCGGTAATTAAGGAATTGAGAGCGGACGGGATTGGCTATGCGATCGCCGATCAGGTGGTGAACAACCCCAATGTGCGAATCATTCCAATGCACAACACGCCGCCCACGGATGCTCGTTATCCCTTCTCGCAACCCCTGCTCTATGCCTATAAGGGGCCCACTCCCAGCTCAGGAGTGCAGGCATTTCTCGGTTATGTCACAGCGGCTGAGAACAAGCAGGTGATTGAAACGGCACGGGCGGCAGATGCGATCGCGGCTTCTAGCGGGGCAGTGACATCCCCAAACTCGGCAGCCGCCTCCAAAACCACTGCCGCTAAACTGGTAGCCTCTCCTGACACAACCGTAACCGCGTCTCCAGCCGCCGCCAAAGCAACGGCAACGGCATCTCCGGTTGCGATCGCGGCATCTCCAGGCGCACAGGCAGGGACATCAGCGGACCCGGCGGGGGCAGGCGCAGCGATGTCCGAATCAGAGGGCGGCGGGTTGCCCTGGTGGATCTGGCTATTGCCTCTGGCGCTACTGGCAGGGTTGCTCTGGTGGCTCCTCAAGGGTCGAGCGTCTCAAGCTGGAGCCGGAGTCCTTCCAGGCGCGGCTGCCGCTCAAGTCCCCAAAGGACATCTCATCCTGGTGCCGCGTGATTCAGATGATACGTATGCCTACTGGGAGGTTGCAGAGGAGCACAAGGCAGAGCTGCAGCAGCAAGGTGGACAGGATCTGACGCTGCGAGTCTACGATACGACTGGAATTAACCTGGATCAGGAGCCTGCTCATATCGTTTGGGAGTATGCCTGTGAGGAACAGGTTCCTGATCTGCACATTCCCACTCCTGCAAGCGATCGCGACTACACCGCTGAATTGGGCTACACCACAGCAGATGGACACTGGCTCACGTTGGCGCGATCGGCTCCTGTACGGGTTGCTGAGGCTGAGTTGACCGAGACCACGAGCGAGGCAGTTCCTGATACCCCCGAAACGCCTGCAGCAACGACCTCTGATCTCACTTGGGACACTGCTGAAACGGCATCTGGTGATGCGGTCAGCACCGCTACAGTGCCATCCGAACAGTCCAGTGAACAGCCCAGTGACACGATAGAAGCCCCCTCCAATGTCGCTGGGGATGCCTTACAACCATTTGGTGCAGCAGCAGGAGCGGCTGCAATAGCAGGATTAGGCACAGCCGCCCATTCTCTCTTCAGCAATGGTCAGTCGCAGCTAGTTGGCGATCGCCCCGCCGAATCTGGTAGCCCATCGATTAGCCAATCTACCGTGAGGGATGTCTGCCAAATTATTCTGGTGCCTCGCAACTCTAAAGATGCTTACGCATATTGGGAAGTCTCAGATAACTACAAATCCGCTTTGCGTCAGCAAGGGGGACGGAAGTTCATACTGAAAGTGCATGATGCAACCAATCTCGACATTGACGATCAGCCGCCCCACAACACCCAAGAGTATCCATGCGAGGAACACGAGCAAGACAAGCATGTTTCAATTCCAGTCAGCGATCGCGACTACATCGCAGCGCTGGGCTATTACACCGACGACCATCGCTGGCTCCGAATCATCCGCTCCTTCCACGTCCATGTACCCGCAGACGAAATGTCCCTGTAGTTGAAGAGTTCTAGATCCCCGACTTCCCTGTTAAGGCTTTAACGCATTGGCTAAATCAATCAAGAAGTCGGGGATCTGGCACTGCCTTTGCATCCAACAAGCAATCCGATTAGCATTTGTCGTAGCTCACTTGAAATCCAAAATCCAAAATCCAAAATCAACACGAGGCTACAACAATGGGACTATTCTTCGATGTTCTAAGTGCAATCAATAATCCTGACCAACAAGGCAGTGTTGCTCAACTGGAATCCGTAACAAACTCGATTCAGCAACTGGCAACGGAACACGGCATTCAACCCTCCCAACTTCAAATGGTGATGTCGGCTTTGGGAGGTGCATTGCGTCCTGCATTGCAACAGCAGCAATCAACCGTAGGCGGCAACCCCTTGGGAAATTTGATGGGTCAGGTTGCGGGTGCAGGAATGGGATCATCCATGCTTCAATCCTTACTGTCACCTGAGCTACAACAGCAAATTAGTCAAACGATCGCTCAAAGAATTGGCATCAGCCCTGACGTGATTCAGTCCGTTCTACCAACATTAATTCCGGCTGTGATCAGTCTGCTCAATATGGGAGCCAGCCAATCCGGTGTTCAAGGTTCAAATCCGCTCCTGAGTGCGTTTCTCGATGGTGATCGCGATGGCGACACCGATCTGGGTGATGTGTTCAAGTTTGCCAATCGGTTTCTCAATCCATCAGCGGTGTAATTCCCAACCCAAACTAGTTGGCTGCTCATACACGCGCTTGAGGGTATTTAGATCTCTAGCTGAGATTTTGGCAGGATTGCGGACTTGGGAGAAGTACATGGTGTCGCTTTGGCTGGGGCTGTGTCCCCAAATTCCAAGGGCGTGACCGAGTTCGTGACGAGCCGTTGCGAGGGTATAGTCTGCGGGTTGATCGGGGCGGATGTAGATGGTGACGCGGTGGAAGAGATGGGGGGTGGGGAGCGGGGGGGATGGAGAGATGGAGGGATGGAAGGGAGGGGGAGTGGAGGAGTGGGGCTTCGTCGTGAGCGCTCAACCGAGCGGAGTGGGTCGTGGGTGGTAACTCTGTGGCTGGGCTGGGTGCGGATTCCAGGCGATCGAGCGGGGGAGAAATTTGTTTGATGTAAAGGTCAAAGCGGGTTTCAGCGGAGCGGGCACGGGGGATGGGGAGTTTGCGGCGATCGCCCGACTGTCCTGTTTCATCTCGCTCAAATCGCAGCGGTGGCGTGGATCGCCAAATCAAAATGTCGGCTTTTTCTGCCTGATTAACCAGCTTCAGGGGCAGGTAAGGGTTCCACTCCTGCACGGCTGTTTGCACGGCGGACACCCACAGTCGCGATCGTGTCGCCAGGAATTCATTGGCGTTGTCTGCGGCAGTGGGTGGCTGAATGTAGACGGTAACTGGAAGCTGAGACCAGATTAGATACCCAACGCTGACCGGTTGCACCTGGTCGAAGTAGTCGCCGGATTGTTTGGGATCCCGCCAATTTGCCAGT
>JAAUSG010000165.1 GCA_012034055.1 Leptolyngbyaceae cyanobacterium RU_5_1
GGGGGCAGGGCGCAGGGGGGCAGGGGGGCAGGGGGCAGGACTTAGGACATAGTGGTGAAGATACGGAGACGCGGAGACACGAAGACGCGGAGACTTCTCAATCTCCCCACCTCCTCATCTCCCCACCTCCTCATCTCCCCACCCATCTCATCCTGGACGCGATCGCCCAGAACCCAACCGCCGCCCATCACCAGGAGGCGTTGCAAGCTCTGCAGCGAATTGAGCAATTGCAGCAGCAGCAGGCTCCCCAAAAAGCGATCGCAGCAGCATACTATGCCATTGGTCGGCTCTATCGCGATCACCTTGAGCAAGGCAGCGTGACTGGAACGTTGACGCTTGCGATTCAGTTCCATGAGCAAACGCTGGTCTGGTTAGAGGAAGATTCAACGCTGTGGTCAGATGTGTTGAATGATTTGGGTAATTTGTACTGGATGCAGGCTCATGATGCAGTGGGCGCTGACCTGCAGCTTGCCAGTCTCGAACAGGCGGTTCAGGTGTACGAACAGGCTTTGTCAAAGACAAGTTCTCAAAACCATCCCCAAACCTATGCCATGATTCAGAACAATCTGGGGTCTGCGTTTGGCGATCTGGCTCAATATCGTGAGCCAGCCGAGAATTTGCGCAAGTCCGTTCTGGCATACGAAACCGCTCTCCGCTATCGCTCACTCAACGACGATCCGGCTCGTTATGCTGCAACTCAAAACAACCTGGGAACTACCTGTTGGAATTTGGCACAGCATCAGCAGCCCGTTGCCCACTTGACTCAGGCGATCGCGGCCTATCAAGAGGCAGTGCGTTACTACACCGCAGAGCGCGAACCGCTGCACTATGCCATGATTCAGAACAACCTGGGCACCGCATTCTGGAACCTGGCACAGCACACCAAATCGGGATCAGGCTCTGCCAAACCAGACAGTGCTTCACCAGAAACTCTATTGCGGCAAGCGATCGCAGCCTACCAAAACGCCCTTATCTACCGAACCCTGGACGCTGCTCCTGCCGCCTATGCCGCGACCCAAAACAACCTGGGCACCGCTCACTGGAACCTGGCAACGCTTTCCAACGCGCCTCAAGAGGAACGCCGAGAGCAATTACAGCAGGCAACCACAGCCTATGAGGCAGCCATCACAGCCGTAGAAACGCTTTCAACTCGTACAGGTCAGCGCCCAGCCTTAACCTTTGATGTCTTTGCAACCCACAACAATTTAGGGTTGGCCTACTACCAACTCGCGATCGACCAACACAGTGCTCTCGACCCAGCAAAACGTCAGAAATATCTGGAGCGTTCGCTCAAATCCCACCTGCAGGCACTTCAAAACTGGGAACCTCTCTCTGATTTTTACCAGTCCACACTCGATCATGTCATTCAGACCGTTCGCACCTTTTACACCGAATGTGGCATTCAAGGACAAAACCTGGCACTTTCCCAGATTCCGGCCCATCTGCTTCCAGAAATTATGCGTAGGCTCTGATCAGAGGTGAGAAGTAAGGCAGAGTAAGCAGTGAACAGTGAACAGTGAGCAGCCAATAGATGCCGTTGGCGAATTGGGTTAGCCGGTAAGAACAAGCGATCAGAAACGAGAAATACAAGTTTGAGCCTTTGTCCTGTCTACATCGCCCAAGCCGGTCGTCTAGCCTGGGGATAGCTCAGACGACTCCCAATGACCAGCTAGACGAAATCTGCTATGATGTGTTTTCAGTACCTGGAGAGGTGGCTGAGTGGTCGAAAGCGGCAGATTGCTAATCTGTTGATGGAATCGTAAGACCCATCCGAGGGTTCGAATCCCTCCCTCTCCGTTCCAAGCATCAGGAATCTCACTTCGTTGCTCAAGCATAAAGAGACCCTTTTAGGAGTATTTACAATTCATCAAGCGAGTAACGGTGCTAATTGCCTTATTTTGAGTACTCTATCGAAGGATTGTGAAGTCCTATGGAGGTTCGGTATAGAATAGCTTCTAATCTTCCAGAGCCGCGATCGCCTTCCCTCCACTATCCGTGCAATTAAGTTCCCATGTTTATCTGATACTGAACAATGCCAGCAAGGTTGCAAATCAAATCTGAAGATTGCTCCCCTTTGGGACAACTCATTCTTCAATACCTGGAAGCGCAAGGTATTAGCATGAATCGTTTGGCAGAGTTGTCTGGTATTCCTCAGCCCCGATTGCGCGGAGCCTGCTTCAAGGGAACCTGTCCCACACCCGAAACCTTGAGAAAACTGGCCAGGGTCATGGGTAAACATCATCTAGAACTTTATACCCTGGCTTACGAAGGGCGAGTTGAAACTCTTCCACAAGACGCAAATGACGTCTCTCTAGACATTTTGATGCGAGAATTGTTCGAGACAGCGCGCGAGATGGGATTGGCCGCTCCTAAGACCCGCCCTTCCAAAGCTAAAATCCGCAAAGCATTGATGGAACTAGGATTCCAGCCAAACACTGAAGAATGTGCGTGAGCTGACTCGATTCGTTCCAAAAACTTATGCATTAAATTACCCATAATTTGAAAGCCAGCACAATCTCTAGAGGTTGTGCTGGCCTAAACTATCCAACACTTACCACCAACAACTACTTGTTGCGATACGGTACAGCACGCTCAAAGTCAATATTTAGCGCCGAGATCCGCTGCGGAACATTGCCAGACGGACTGATGCTTCTAGCCATGTTCATGAATGAGGACGGATCGCCTGCTTTAGCTTGCTTGTCTTGAGGGGTGTAGGTGCGGACGCTCGTTTGCCAAATAACCTGTGGGAAACCAAGCTGAGCACGATGGTATTCGTTGTAGCGGGGGGACTTGATGTTGAAAGGCAGTTCACCCTCGGCGCGTCCAGGTAAAACTCGACGACGCTGATAGGGAACGGTGTCGTACCCAAAGGCGTTCAGGTACTCTTCACTGTTGAGCAAGTCATCAATAAAGCCTTTGAGACCTTTCGTTGCAATCACGATCGACCAGGCAATCTTTTCCCGATCATTGTAAACATCACGGCCCAGAACCTTCTGTACCGTATGCTCCACAAAGCGGTAGTTGCTATTCAGGTTATAGAAACTGTTTCTGTAGGTATTCGATAGCAACAAGCCACGAATAAAGTCTCGAACCGTAATCTGACCGCTGCGGAGTTGGGACTCCAGAGCCGGCTCACGATCAGTCGCAAACGCATGAAAATAGATCTGACGATAGGCTGCTTCGATCAGATTGCCAATGTCTCCAGGGGAGAGCAAGTTTTCTGTGGAAAAAATTCTAGCCTGCTCATCGCTACCAACCTCATAGCTAGCCACCCGCTGGTTTTGGCTAGAAGGAGAATATTCTAAAAGAGGAATTGCCACGCCTACAAAAGCTCCCTTTTTTACGAAGTCTTACAAATTTATCCCTGATCATAAGGGGCGGGGGAACCATTATTCGACTTAGTCTGATAAAAAATTACATAACTTAATCCGGCTCAGAGTGAGCGAATCAGAATGCTCTGGGAGCATGTCAGGCGCGATCGCCAATCATCCCCTTCTCCGCGCCAAAACATTAATGGGTCGTGAGTTGGGCGGCAATTTGGATAAAAGCGCAGGCTGGCTTCCAGGCTGGGTTGCCCGGAGGGAGGCGCAATCTCCAGCCCTAAGCACAGGTGAGCCAGCGATCGCGCAAACTCCTGGTGGTGGCCAGGAGACCCCGCATGAGCATGAGCATACTCGTGAATAACCAGCGCCAGCCAATCTTCCGGCACCACACGACCGACATCAATCAACAGGGTAATCGGGTCTGTTTGCAGGTTGCAGACGCCATCAATCCCAAACGACTCAGCCAGGGGAGCCGCAAAAATCTGAGCCGGACGCCGCTGATCAGGATGAAAGCAGTCATGGCAGGCTTGCAGACAGGTGGTGAGAAACCCATTGACAGCGGCAATGTGATTGCCAATCCAGGTGCAGATAGGAATGCGCCGATCCAGGTCATAAACCACATCCACCATCTCCGGATCTAGTGCCAGACTCCGGGCACCGTATAAGTAATCCAATCCTCGGGTGAATGGATCAGCACTGGTTGTAATCAGCAAATTACCAACCAAAGGAGGAAACGTATTTTGTGGGTTCAATCAGGGTCTGAATTTGATCCGGGGTCAGGTTGGAGAGGTCGGAGCCATTCGAGTTACTGGGAAGCGAGTCATGGCCAAGCCGAAACTCGGTGCAGAACGTAGCTGTACTAAAGCCGCCAAATCGTTTCACAGTGCTAGTCCGCAGCCGCAGGTTGGAACCAATGAACCAGAATCGCTCAATGGAACTCATACTTTCGTATTCCGTAGTCAACACAAAACCGTCTTCGTCGTCCATGTGATAGCGACCGGCAACAGGAACAATTTCGGCGTAGCCACGCTCCCGCAGCAGCGTTCCCTGGCGAGGCTCTGTGGCATCCGGCATTAATACGAACACTGTAGAGCCTTCGTGGTTCTCTTCCTCCCTATCCCATCCCATTGAGCCTTGCCAGGATACATAAGCCCCCCCGATCGCCAATCCGGGATCAACCTGATGGAGCTGGCAGATCTCAATCACTTTCGGATGCTCGACCACCAGAGCTTCAACCTGAATTTCGGATTCACCATTTTCAGCGCGTCTGAACGCCAGGTGATGTGTGGTGCGCTGCGATCGCCACCTGCCAGTACTCTGTTGAAAAAACTCCATTGCATTCATAGATCGAACTCTGATTCTGTTTGGGGATGTTGATTCGGGTCTTCACTAGCCCTCCGGAGAAGAGCGTCAACGGGTGATGATGCCACGATTTGCATGAGCACGGTTGCACATATCGCTAAAACTAGCTAAAAGCCGCACTTAGCAAAGACTTCAGAATTCTAAAGTCAAACTGCAAAATGCCACAACTTTCTACATCATAGAGCTGTAACAGCAGTCCGTTGGTCATCCTGCAATCTAGTCAGGTTTATGGCGTATAGCAGTATTCCGGTAGATGTAGGACAAAACAAACGAGACTTATGCATTTTGACCAAAACCTCGGAGGTTTAAGTCACTACGTTAGTCAGATGCTGATTCTGGGTTAAAACCTCCGAGGTTTGCGTAAGTCCTGACAAGTAGCGTGGCTTTATTCGGAAACGTCTAAAAGATGCCACTTGTCAAGCAGGTGTTACCATTATTAATATGGAGCAAGCAGTTGAACAAGGTAATGTTACGTAAAGCCGGAGAACAGGCATTATGGATCTTCCAACAGGACTTAGCTTAGAGCAGCAGTTTAACCTCAAAGTCTATGAGGAGCAGGTTAAGGAGTTGAGCCAAGAACAATCCCAGGCGTTCCTCCTGGAAGTCCTGCGACAACTGATGGTTAAGGAAAATGTGATCAAGCACCTGCTTAAGCAAGCCTAGCTGCCCTTCTACAGGGTGATCCAACTCATCAATAGGCGCGATCGATCCTTCGTTTGCTGCTTGTGTTTCAACCTTGTCCACATCCAGACCTGGAATTTTTCTTAAGGGAAAGCCACAGATTCCGAGCTGAACGTGGTTTAGATACTTCAGTTGATCAACCCCGAACAGGTCATCCTGATCAGGGTTGATTTTTTATGTTAAGGATTGTTGCTTTGTTTCTCATAACTGAGACTGAGGCACCTGCCATCTTTTATGGTCTATATCGTCTTGTCAATGACAAGCAATGTTTTTCTATCCACAAGGAGAGCTCAATGGTTCTTGATGCTTTTTCTAGAGCTGTAGTTGCAGCAGATGCAAGCACTTCAGTTGTAACTGATATTGCTGCTTTGAAGAGTTTTGTTGCTGAAGGTAACAAGCGTTTGGATGCTGTAAACGCGATCGCAAGCAACGCGAGCTGCATGGTTTCCGATGCGGTTGCTGGGATGATCTGCGAAAACCAGGGTTTGATCCAAGCGGGTGGTAACTGCTACCCCAATCGTCGCATGGCTGCTTGCCTGCGTGATGCTGAAATCGTTCTGCGCTATGTCACCTATGCTCTGTTGGCTGGTGATGCTTCCGTTCTGGATGATCGCTGCTTGAATGGTTTGAAAGAGACCTACGCTGCTTTGGGCGTGCCCACCACCTCCACCGTGCGTGCCGTGCAAATCATGAAAGCTCAAGCTGCTGCTCACATTCAAGACACCCCCAGCGAAGCTCGTGCGGGTGCTAAGCTGCGCAAGATGGGAACCCCTGTTGTACAGGATCGTTGCGCTAGCCTGGTTGCTGAAGCCGGTAGCTATTTCGATCGCGTGATTTCGGCTCTGAGCTAATTAGTCATTGATCATCGGTTGTTTGTAATTCACAAATGACAACTGAACTAATGACAGTTACCTATACCTTTACGCAATTCATCACATCCATTCGGAGATTAAGAAATGAAATCAGTTGTTACCACGGTGATCGCAGCTGCTGATGCAGCAGGTCGTTTCCCTAGCAGCTCTGATCTGGAATCCGTTCAAGGTTCTATCCAGCGGGCTGCTGCTCGTTTGGAAGCGGCTGAAAAGCTTGCTAGCAACCTCGATAACGTCGCTAAAGAAGCGTATGATGCTTGCATCAAGAAGTACTCCTACCTGAACAATGCTGGTGAAGCAAACTCCAGCGATACGTTCAAGTCAAAGTGTGCTCGTGACATCAAGCACTACTTGCGTTTGATCCAGTACAGCCTGGTTGTTGGCGGTACTGGTCCTTTGGATGAGTGGGGCATTGCTGGTCAGCGTGAAGTCTATCGTGCTCTGGGTCTGCCCACCGCTCCTTACGTTGAAGCATTGGGCTTCGCTCGTAATCGTGGTTGCGCTCCCCGCGATATGTCTGCTCAAGCTCTGGTTGAGTACAATTCTCTGCTCGACTACGCAATCAACTCCTTGTCCTAGTTGAACTTATCGTAGTTGAACGACCAGACTTGTAATGGTTTGACAGGGTAGTTTTCTGCCCTTTGACCTGGGGACTCTTGGCGTGTTGCTTTACCTGATCAGGTTGAGCGATAGCAAAGAATCTCCAGGTTTGTTTATGGTTAGGGCTGACGCATATGGATAAACGCTTTTTTAATCTCTTCAATCTGACCGAAGACGAAGCCATTGCCCTGTTGGATACGCCCCAAGACCAGCTGAATGAGGACGATTCTCGCTACGTTGCAGCGTCCCATTTAATAAATTTTCCAACAGAGCGATCGATCAATGCCTTGATGCGGGCCGTACAAAACACCGACCCCTCACTGGATAATCGGATTGCGCGGCGGAAGTCCGTGGAGACCTTAGGGCGGTTGCAAGCAACCCAGTCTTTGCCAGTGCTTCATGCCTGTTTAGCCGATCCAGACTGCTATACGGTAGAAAATGCGGTTTGGGCGATCGCTGAGATTGGCACCCAGGATTCAGCCATTTTGGAAGACATTGCCCAATTATTGGATCGGCCGGGACAAACCTATCGCGTCATCATCCACACCTTAGCGAAGCTGAACTATCACCCGGCTCTAGAACGGATTCGTAAATTGGTGGATGACGCGGATGCACCTACGGCCAGTGCTGCGATCGCGACGGTCTGCCGGTTGACTGGAGATTATTCTCAAATGGAACAGGTGGTTGCGCTGCTGCAACACCCGAACGTATTTGCGCGTCGCTTGTCGATTCAAGATTTGATTGATACTCAGTATTACAGCGCCATTCCCAACATTGCCCGCTGTCCCGTATCCCTGGTCTTTCGGCTGCGGGGAATTCGGATGCTGGCGGAGGCTGGAGTTCCCACTGGCGCGATCGCTTTTGAAACTGTTCAACCTTACTTAGAGCAAACCTTGCGCGACCATCCAGGCGATCTGGATTTGGTTCATGCCTACAACCAGGCACCTGATTTGCCATTCCTGATCCGAGAACTGTACGAAACCGACTTTGGACGCTGCTATTTGGCCACCAAAACCATTCTGGAGCATCACGCGGATGCTGCACCCGCTGCCCTTTTCGCCACTTATGCCGAGGAAGCCAACAACGACTACGGGGCCCACTTCCATGTGATGAAGTTGTTCGGCTGGTTGAAACATGCGCCTGCTTACGATTTGTTGGTTGAAGCCCTACACAACCGGCAACCGCAGTTCCAAAAATCACGAGCGGCAGCTGCGATCGCCCTCAGCGAACTCGGTGACCCACGCGCAATTCCCGAACTCAAAGCCAGCCTGGAAACTAAAATCTGGGATCTCAAATATGCTGCACTGATGGCACTGGAAAAAGTTGGCGACACCAGTGGCTACCAGACAGCCGCGAACGATGATGATTGGCTGATTCGGGCAAAAGCTAGTAGAGACGTGATTAATCGCGTCTCTACTCCCTAATCTCTTACCCTGCTAAGATTTCCATGACTCAAGATGCTCTTTTTGAACAACTGAAACACCCCAATCCCCATCTACGCGAACGAGCCATGTGGGAACTGGCTGAAAACCGGGATGAGACAACCATTCCTCGTTTGATGAGTGTTTTGGGAGAAGACGATGTCGTCTTTCGTCGGGCGGCCGTTAAAGCATTAGGCGCTGTGGGTTCCGATACCGTGCCTCCCCTAGTTGAGGCGCTACTGAACAGCGACAATGTTACCGTTCGCGGCAGTGCAGCGAAGGCTTTGGCGCAAGTTGCAATTAATCATCCAGAGGTTCCCTTTCCCAGCGCAGGGGTACAGGGTTTGAAAACTGCATTGGATGACCCCAATCCCGTAGTACACATTGCCGCAGTGATGGCGTTGGGTGAGATTGGTGCTCCCGTTGTCGATGTTTTGATTGAGGCGGTAAAAACAACCGACAACCCAGCGCTGGCGGTGGCGATCGTCAACGCCCTTGGATCAATTGGAGATGAGCGGGGTGTGGATGTGCTGGCCGCGATCGCCCAGGATGAATCTGCTGACTCCTACGTGCGTGAGTCGGCTAATAGTGCATTATCTCGTTTGGAGCAGATTGCCAAGTTTAAGAACAGAGAACAGTAAGGACGAGCGGCCGTTCGTCCTTACTGTTTCATTTGAATTCGCTCTATACCGCTGTAGACATTGAATCGTTCCCCGCGCAGGAAGCCTACGAGGGTAATGCAAAATTTGTTGGCTAATGCAACGGCTAAACTGCTGGGGGCTGAGACGGCGCACAGAATTGGCACTCTGGCAACTAAACACTTCTGCAACAGTTCAAAGCTGGCGCGTCCGCTGACCATGACCAGGTGGTTTTGCAGGGGCAACTCTCCATTGAGAAAAGCAGCACCGATCAGCTTGTCCAAAGCGTTATGCCGCCCCACATCTTCTTTGAGAGCAAGCAAATTCCCGCTCGTGTCGAATAACGCAGCGGCGTGTAGTCCGCCGGTTGCTTTGAAAATGCCTTGAGCCATTTGGAGTTGATTGGGGAGGCAATAGAGAATATCAGGCGAGATAACTGGTGTAGGTGCACGATCGCGTTACAGCAAACTTTGAGGGCGTCCAAACTGGTCTTGCCACACACCCCACAGGCACTTGTTGTGTAGAAATGGCGCTCTAGGGGCTGAAGGTCAGGATTTAGCCCATCTCGCAAGCTGACATTGACAATGTTGTAGCGCTGTTCTCCATCAATGTCCGGATCGACGCAATAGCTGATCCGACGGATGTCTTCTCGCTGGCTGACGACGCCTTCACTGTAAAGGAAGCCTGCTGCCAGCTCAAAATCAGCGCCCGGTGTACGCATGGTGACAGCCACAGTACGGCGTGGGTTGGTTAAGCGAATTTCCAGCGGTTCCTCGATCGCCAATTGATCAGAGCGCTTTCGACACTGACCGTTTTCGACGACCCAAATTTGAGATGCGATTTTGCTTTTGAGCATGTCGGAGAGGAGAATGGGGAGGCAGCACCAACAGGAAAACGCATCATCTATCCTCACACTTAATCTGAGGTTAAATACTTGCGCTCAATTTTCTGGGTCTTGCGTTTACCAACCGTATGGAGCGCCGTGCCTTTTAAAGTAGCTCCGTCAAAGCTGTGTTCTAACGATAGTTTGTAAATTGTAGGGCAACTGGATAGTCCTCCTGCTTCAGGCGTTGGATGACTATCTGTAAATCATCTTTTGACTTAGCGCTGACTCGCACCGCATCTCCCTGAATCGATCCCTGCATCTTCTTAAACTCATCCCGGATCAGCTTCGTAATTTGCTTGGCAATCTCCTGGCTGATCCCTTTGCGCAGGGTAATTTCTTGTCGAACTCGATTGCCACCCGCCGCTTCCACCTTGCCATAGTCAAAGATCTTTAGGGATAAATTCCGCTTGATTGCTTTCGTTTGGATCAAACTGTTGATGGCGTCCAGGGTAAATTCACTATCAGTGTTAATCGTAATCGACTGATCGCCTAGTTCTACAGTCGTTTTTGTGTCTTTGAGGTCATAGCGACTTTGAATCTCGCGATTCGCTGATCTAGAGTATTAACCAGCTCCTGCCGGTCAAAATCGCTAACAATGTCGAAAGAGTAGGTTGCAGCCATAGCCAAAGCGACAGGTAATGAAGTAAGTCTTGGTGTTGTTTCTAGCATAGTAGGGGGGATAGAGCGCGTACACCCCCTATAGAGCTGAAAAATTTTATACCTGATAACCGCGATCGCCCACCGTGGAACTGGAAAAGCTTCAGCGTCTCCCTGGAGATTGATCCGGAATCAACCCACGAGTAGATGAATGATTGCCTTTAGCTTTATATTTTGTAATAAAGCGATAAGGCTTAAACCATCAAGGAGTTATGCAAATGAATTTGTTGATTGAAGTATCCTCTAAGACCGGCGGACAATTTCCTACAGCATTTACCGCTGTTTATGTCGTTGGATTTATTGCAGCCGTCACGATCGGCTCCATTGCCTGGTACAACTCTAAGCGTCCGGTTGGTTGGGAAGACAAGGAACGTCCAGACTTTGTTCCAGAGGTTAAGGACGGCGAAAACTCTTGAGCCTAACAGGATAGACCAGAAAAGAGGGACGTTATAATTAACGTCCCTACAGATCAACCCTATCCATGTCCAGACTGGAGTTTTTCTTAGGGGAGAGCTACAGATTCTGAGCTGAACCTGGTTTAAGTACCTGTCACCCCAGTTTCGATACCCAACGCTGATAAAGACCGCGAATTGCTTTAATGACAGAGTTGCTGGCTTGTTCGCCAGTTTCATTGCTGGGATCTAACAGTTGAAGTTGGGTCAGTAGTTTGGCTTCTTCATTCGCTACGGTGCCATCGCTGTAGATGAGTCCGCTGATTGCCTCTAAAAGCTGTTGGCAATCTTCGGAACTGGGGCGATCGCCTAAATACTCTTTAACCCACGCATAGCATTCGCTCGGTGTTACTGGTCTGAACTCGTGGAGCAACGGTTGAAGGTCTGGTTCATCAGCAACACCTTTTTCTTTGGCAATGCGATGCAGGTAATCTCGCTCCTCAGACTGGATTTTGCCATCGATCCAAGCGGTACCAATCAGGATCTTGATCAGGTTTTTAATACTGGGACTGGCTGCTGTCATGGTATCCCCTGTAGATAGTGTGGATGATGAGATGTTTGGTTCAGTGAAACCTCCCCAAACGGGGACTGATCACTTCAAAACCAGTGATTCCCTACCGATAACCATACGTCAGAGACTGAAAAACGAACCAAGAATCGCTACAAGTTTTCAGTTTTACAACCGCCGCAACCGAACCATAAAAAACCCATCCATTGAATGACAATGCGGCAACACCTTAATCCAACCGTTTGCTGAGGTAAAGGCAGACAGGGGCAGACCAGACGGCAATTCTTGCTTCCAACCTGAATGATTTACCAAAAAGCGGTCTACTAAATGTTCATTCTCGGCTGGATGCAGCGTACAGGTTGCATAAACTAAGCTGCCACCAGGCTTGACCCAGGAGGCAGCTTCCTCTAATAGCTCAGTCTGAAGCTGAACAAGGTCTTGAACGGTTTCAGGCGTTTGTCGCCAGCGAGCATCAGCATGACGATGCAGAGTACCCAAGCCGGAACAGGGAACATCGACCAACACTCGATCAGCCTGATCCACAAACTGCGGCAGATTGCGACTGTCGCCCGCATGGATGCGAATTGATTGGATATTGAGACGATCGCAGTTTTGCTGCAGCTTTTTGAGACGCGAGGGTGTTTTGTCGCAGGCCCAAACCGTACCGCGATCGTCCATCAACTCTGCAAGATGAATTGCTTTACCGCCCGGTGCTGCACAGGCATCAATGATCAGCTCACCCGGTTGCGGATCGAGCAAATGGCTGACCAATTGAGCGCTGCTATCTTGCACCATCCACCAGCCCTCCTGAAACCCAGGCAACTTTTGGATGGCTCCCACATGTTCCATCAGTCTCAACGCTTGCGGCAGCGGAGTCACCCGCTCCATAGTCACACCTGTTGCCCTCATCGCCGATTCCACCTGCTCCACGGATACCTTGAGTCGATTCACGCGCACATCGATCGGCGGTGGTTGATTCATCCAGAGACACAACTGTTCCGTTTCCTCCAGTCCAAATTGCTCTTGCCAGACCTCAACGATCCAGTCAGGGTAGCTATGCAGAACCCCCAACCGCTGGGTGGGATCAGTCGGAAGCTGAAGCGGATCAGTCGGGTGAGAGGTGAAAATTGCAGATTGTAGATTGCAGATTGTAGATTCTTCCCCTTTATCTTCTCCATCTCCCCTATCTCCTCCTACTCCCCCACCTCCCCTCTCCCCCTCTCCCCCTCT